>JASKJN010000049.1 GCA_030153385.1 Archaeoglobaceae archaeon | reverse complement strand
TGTAACGCAAAGAAAAAAATAATATGTTATTAAAAGGAAAAATTAAATTATGCTGGAAGAGATGTACATTCGCGGAACCGAGGTTAACTACTACTTTGTTTGCAAAACAAAACTATGGTTCTTCTCGCATAACATCAACTTGGAGAAAGAAAGTGATCTTGTTAAGCTTGGAAAGTTGATTCACAGACAGTTCTTTGAAAGAGATGAAAAAGATGTTCAGCTTGGCCCAATAGCGGTGGATGTCGTAAAGTGTGGAGACGTTTTCCCACGTATTAATTTTATGTGTCAGAATTATTTCTAGAAAAACCGCTTCAGCTCTAAAATTCGTTATGTATCCAGCTAAAAACGAGATCGAAACCTTTTTGTAATTGTTTTTCGGTTTCAAAACCTTAAATGTCGTTAGTAAATAGAAATATTTATAAACATTTGTTGTTAAGTTAAAGCATGCTTGGTGTGGAGGGGGAGAACATAAGAGAGGTAGAAATCTCGAACATCCAAAAGCCATGGCTTAAATTTTACGACGAGGGTGTTAGAAGCTCGATCGATTATCCAGTAATTCCGCTTTATAAGCTCTACGAGAATACCGCAAACAGATTTCCGAACAAGATAGCTTTTGATTTTTTTGGCACGAAATGGACTTATCAGCAGGTGTTTGATGCTTCCAAGAAACTTAGAGCTTTTCTCGAACAAGAAGGTGTTCAAAAAGGAGACAGAGTTGCTGTAAGCCTTCCAAATACCCCTCACTACTTTATAGCTGTTTCTGCAATCACATCGCTTGGGGCAATTGTTGTCCAATGCAATCCGATTTATACAGCAAGAGAACTGAAGCATGCGGTAACGGATAGCGAAGCAAAGATACTGATTGGTCTTGATGGAGCGTACAACAACTACAGACCTTTAATAGAAGAGGGGCTTTTCCAAAAAGTTGTTATCGCAAGCATCGAAGATTTTCTTAAGTTTCCAAAAAACATTCTTTTTAGGAGCTTTGTGAAGAAGAAGAGGTTTGGAGAAGTTAATGTAGATTTCAACAGCGAAGTGATTCCATGGACAAAAGCCATGAGCTATCCGAAGAGTGATAAAGAAGCAGAGATAAATCCGAAAGAGGACGTTGCAGTCTTCCAGTACACTGGCGGAACAACAGGTTTGCCAAAAGGTGCGATGTTAACGCATTACAATTTAGTTGTCAACGCTCACCAAGTTGCAAGCTGGGATCCAAAGTCAAGCCCAGATGATGTTTACTTGGGTGCTTTACCGATGTTCCACAGCTATGGCTTTACAATGGCAAACAGCGGATTTTTGATTGGCGGCAAGTTTATACCACTTCCAGATCCGAGAGATTTTGATTCCTATCTAAAGATGATCCAGAAGTATAAGGTAACCGTATTTCCCGGAGTCCCGACGATGTACATAGCTCTGCTGAACCATCCAGACCTAAAGAAATACGAGTTGGGTACTGTAAGAACCTGTATCAGCGGAGCGGGGGCTTTGCCGGTTGAGGTTAAAAGAAAATGGGAAGAGGTGACTGGAGGGAAGATCGTTGAGGGCTATGGGCTAAGTGAAGCTTCACCGGTAACGCATTGCAATCCGGTATATGGATTGAACAAAGCTGGAAGCATAGGCATTCCAATGCCAGACACGATAGCTGTGGTTGTTGACGATGATGGCAATATTTTGCCCCCCGGACAAGTGGGGGAGCTCGCGATCTATGGGCCACAAGTTATGAAAGGTTACTGGAGGATGGAAGATGAAACTGCTAGGACTTTGATCAACGGTTGGCTTCTTACTGGAGACGTGGCAACGATGGACAGCGATGGCTACTTCTATATAGTTGACAGAAAGAAGGACATGATAAAGGCTGGTGGCTACAACATCTATCCAAGGGACATAGAAGAAGTTCTCTACGAGCATCCAGCTGTTTTGGAAGCTGCTGTTATTGGTGTTCCGGATCC
The DNA here is from genome assembly GCA_030153385.1 of Archaeoglobaceae archaeon. Classification (GTDB taxonomy): domain Archaea; phylum Halobacteriota; class Archaeoglobi; order Archaeoglobales; family Archaeoglobaceae; genus WYZ-LMO2. The sequence continues at coordinate 8,716 of JASKJN010000049.1, read as the reverse complement.
TTACAGAGGCGAAACTGTAAAGGCTTTCATAGCTTTAAGGCCGGAATACAAAGGTAAGGTTACAGCTGAGGAGCTAGAGAAGTTCTGCAGAGAAAGGCTTGCGCCTTATAAAGTTCCGAAGCTCTGGGAGTTTAGAGATGAGCTTCCAAAGAGCATCGTTGGGAAAGTTCTTAGGAGAGTGCTTAAAGAAGAGGAACTCAAAAAATTTAAATAAAAATTTTTCAAATTTTCAGAGTTTCTTAAAGCAAACTACCAATCGTAACCCCTATTTCTCCTTTCATTATCTTTTCGAGCATTTCCATCGCTTCCTACACTGTTCAGGCTGGACATCATTTAGATAAGAAAAAAGACTCCATCAAGGCCTATCTGAGGCTTTGGTTGAGGTTGCAATTCTGAAAATGTGTAGAGTTGCAAAGGAGTGTCTCACATCTCTATGCTGTACCTATCTCTGAGAAGCATCACGTTTTCAAAATTCTCGCAATCAGCTATCGGTATTTTTTCGTGCAAGTAGGCAACTTTTCCGCAGTGGTCATGGTGAGCATGGCTGAGTATAACAGCTTCAGCGTTCAGCTTCTGGTAGCTGGAAAGACTGACGTCCGAGGGGATGAGATCGGAGCGATATGTTGAGCTTTGGAATCAGATCGAGATGGAGGAGATCGTGAATTCCCCTAACGCTTCTCTCGCTCAGAAACTCTGAAAAGACTCTCCATATTTTGCAAAATTCATTCCAAAATCGAGGAAAACTCTTGGCTTTAGTTGTGGTATTAACATACTCGTTCATAACTCAAGGAAAACGATTAAATTTCCAGATGAAGAATTATACTCATGGAGATGCTTCGACTTGAATTCGATCTTCAGCATCATCTCGTACTCTCAAGAAAGAATGCATCCGACCATGCTCTGATCAGACTCATTCTTTCAACCTTAGCGACCACAGCGGAGATAGCGAATCTCAGCAAAAGAGATCTTAGGCGCAGTGGAAAAAGGTATTTTGTTCAGCTTTTTGGTGAGAAGTGCAGAATTTCTCCTCTGGACGAGCAAACATTCAAACTGATAAGTGAAATCCAAGACGAGAAACCGTACAAATTGAAGGAGGAAGAAATCGACAAGATTGTGTCAAGATATTCTCCAAAAGATCGGAAATACACTGCCAAAAGCCTAAGAAGAGCGATGATCACGTTTCTGAAGGATTCAGCACTTTTCGAAGTAAAATTTGAAAGCTTGGATTTTGATGAACTCGAAGATTTCATGAACGACTTCAATCCTCTATTCTCTGGCGTCTGGCTTGAAGAAGAGGGATTGAGAGATTTCATCCTTAACTACTCCACGCTGAACAATATTTCAGATCCTAAAATCATAGCTGAAGAAACCGGAATCGACGAGAGTTTTGTTGCTTCTGTGCTCAGAAGTGAAAAAAGCATTTTCTCTTTAGCCAAAAAATATGACAGCGAAAGATTTATTTTTTGAAGAAGAATAGAATTGTGGTCACTGTCGGCTTTGTGCTTGGCGAGAGTTCTATTAACGAATTTAGTTTTGCAATAGATCCCTCTAACGTTCCAAAATTTGGTGAATACGTGGTTGCTGAGAACCGGGATGGTAAGGAAGTTCTCGGGATTGTGAGAAATGTTATAAACTTCAACAGATTGCTCGAGAATCCGCTCAGCTTTGAATATGCGTTGAAGAACTTTAGCATGTCCAAAAAGCTTCTTGAGAGAAATGAGGTTGTAACAGCGAATGCAAAGGTTATTGGTATTTTAGAGGACGGTGAAATAATTCCCAACAGAGTTCCGGTAAAGCCAAACTCAGAAGTGAAGCTTGCGGACAATGAAATTTTGCAGAAAATATTTAGAAACTCCGGAATAGAAATAGGAACTCTCATCGCTCGAAAAGATATAAAGGTATCTTTGGACGTCAATCAGCTCGTTCTGAGGCATTTTGCAATCCTCTCTGTAACCGGTGGCGGGAAATCAAATGCGGTTTGCGTAATAGCAAATGAGATCGTTCGAAAGTTCAAGGGAACTGTGATACTCATAGACCCCCATGGCGAATATGCTGGTTTCGTTTTTGAGGATGGAAAAGAGACAGGTAAAAATGTAATTCCCGCTGGAATTCGTCCTGAAAGGTTGGAACCCTGGGAATTCTGCTCCCTCGTTGGAATTGATCGAGACGCATCGGTTCAAAGAATGCACTTGGAAAGGATCTTCACAACTGTGAGACGTGAAAGGCTGAGCGGTGCGGATTTCATGCGGAGGGTTTTAGAGATTGCGGAGGAATGGATCAACACTCAGAGGGAGATCGAGTACGTTGATTCCACTGGCGCTATTAGGAAAGCAAGGATTTCAAGAGAAGATCTAAATCCGCTATACAGAGTTAAGGAGTACGTCGCAACCTTCATGCGACGATACGAGGATCTTCTTACCCAGAGAGATATGCTCGCAAATCTGAGAGAAGGTTACCTCAACATCGTAAATCTGAGTGGTTTTGACGAGGAGCAGATGAGAGTAGTAGTGGCATATCTTTTGAGAAACCTTTTGATCGGGAGGATTAGCTATGTAAGGAACAAGAATCGAGAATACTGGGAAAATGCCTGTCCAGCGGTTAAAAAGCCCATGCTCGTGATCTTCGAAGAAGCCCATATATTCGCAAACAAGGGTGATGTTTCACTCTGGATGTCCAGAATTGCAAGAGAGGGCAGAAAATTTGGAATAGGATTCGGGATAGTATCTCAGAGACCTAAAAGGATAAGTGATGACATATTAAGCCAGTGCAATACGAAGATAGTTCTTAGAATTGTTGAGCCAAATGATCAGAGATATGTTCAGCAGGCAAGCGAACAGATCAGCGAGGATTTGCTGTCAGATATCGCTTCGCTTGGTGTTGGTGAGGCGGTCATAGTAGGCCCCGCAATAAAGATACCGGCAGCTGTGAAGATCAGAAGATTCAAAGGCAATTACGGCGGTAGGGATATAGATGTGCTTTCCGAGTGGATGTCGGAGGTAGAGGTAAGATCTCTTGAGGATTTGATATGAAATTTGCGCACTTCGCGGATCTTCATCTTGGCTATGAGCAGTACAACCAGAGCTGGAGGGCTGAAGACTTTGCATCAGCCTTTAAAAGGTCTGCGGAGGTAGCAATAGCGCAGGGTATTGATTTTGCAATAATTTCTGGAGATCTGTTTCACCGGAGTGTTCCAAATCCAAAGACGCTAAACGATGCGATAGAAGTTTTAAAGCTCTTCAAAGGTAGAGATATTCCTGTTTTCGCAGTTGAAGGTAATCACGACAAGAGCATAAGGGAAATGTCAGCATATCATCTTCTCGAAGGGCTTGGGCTTCTTAACGTGCTTGGATTAAGACGCGAGAGAATTGAGGGGGATTTTGTAACGAGTGAGCGTGTAGAAAATCTTTACATTGTAAAAGGGGTTTTCAAAGATATTGAGATCATCGGAGATAGGCACAGGACAAAATGGCAGCTTGATAAAATCCTTCCCTACTTAAAAGGAGGAGAGGATGCGATCTTGGTTCTCCACCAGACAGTAAAGGAGGTGGTGGATGTAGACCTCAACATAGCATGGGATCTCACGATCGAGCAGCTTCCCCCTGCTAGATACTATGCGATGGGCCATGTTCACCTGCCCAGACATCGGAAAGTTGGTGATGCCTTTTTGGCTTACCCGGGCTCAATAGAACGATACGACGCAAGGGAGGCATCACATTTCATTCGCTACCGCGAAAATCTTGAGGTAAAAGAAGGGGAAAAGAAGGGATTCTACTTGGTAGAAGACTTCACTCCAATGTTCGTAAACATTGAGACGAGAGAGCTTTACAATATCTCTATCGAGGACGAAAAAAGAGAAGAGGTGGAGAGAAAGTTTCTTTCAGCATTGAAATTCGTGAATGATAGCGGGATAATCGTAGCAAAGCTATACTGCGGAGAAACTTTGGATCAGAAGAAGTTCTATGATCTCGCACTCAAAAAGGCTAAATATGCGGAGATCAGCTTTAGAAGAATAGGTATTGAAGAGATAAGTCAGGCAAAGCCAGAAAGGGAGTTCTTCTCAGACTTCGAGCTTAAATTGCTTGAAATCTTAAAGGAGGATGACGAATTAAGTATTAAATCCGCTGTTGAACTCATAAAGGAGCATTACGCTATAGCTCCCGTATCGAAAGCGGATAAAGTTGAAAAGGCAGTGGTGGAAGAGAAGACAACGAAAGATGAGAAGAAGTTTGAGGGAAAGAAGGAGAAAAAGTTCAAAACACTGCTCGATTTCGTATGATCATCAAAGAAGTGATTCTAAAAAATTTTAAATCGCACAGAAACACGAGAATAAGCTTCGATAAGGGAATAAATCTTATCGTCGGCAGAAATGGAGCGGGAAAGAGTTCCGTTCTTGAAGCGATACTGGTTTCTCTATACGGCATCAGACAGGGTTATGCTCGTAAATCGGATCTGCTCCAGATTGGGGCAAGCGATTATTCCATTGAGCTGTTATTCGAGCTTGGAAATAAAGAGTATAGGATCATCAGAAGGAGCAGTGGAAATTCAGAGCTTTTGGGAGATTTGAGGCTTGAAGGAGATCAGAGGATAAACGAGTGGGTTGAGAAGAACATATCTCCTTTTCACATATTCACCGGAGCGGTTTACGTTCGGCAGGGAGAGATTGAGACGATAATATCAGACGAGAGTGGAAGAGAAAAGATCATAAGGAAGATCACGAGGATAGAAGATTACGAGACCGCTTGGAAAAATCTTGGTGCGGTGATAAAGGAGCTGGAAAATGAAATGAAGGTTTGCCTTGAGGTTTTAAAGCAGAAGGATGATTGCGAGAAAAGACTTGAAGAAAAAAATTCAGCACTTTTAAATATTGAAAACGATATCAAAAGTGGTGAAAGCAGATTAAGACAGCTCAGAGAGTCATTGGAAAAGATTTCATCGGAGAAAATAGGATTTGATGAGCTAAAAGAGGAGATCAACAAAAAATCTTCTGAAGTTCTAAAACTCGAAGCTGAAATTGGCGGGCTCCGAGAAAAAATTGAATTGCTGAATAAACAAAAGGCTGAAATCGAGCAAAAGATCTCTTCGCTTTCAAAAAGCCTTGAAAAACTCGGAAACCTTGAAAAGGATGCAAAAAGATACTCCGAGCTTCTGGAGTTCTACAAAGGGTTTAATAAGGCGATTCAAGAAGTTGAGAGAAAGCTAAATAATCTCGAGCTTGAAAAAGAGCGTTTAACTGCAGAGCTTAAAAAGTGTGAGGAAGAGAAGAAGAAACTTGAGAGAATCAGAGAAGAAATTGAAGAGATCGAGGAGAAAATGAAAAATTTAGCTTTGGAAGCTGAGAAATGGGAAAAAATAAGATTTAAAGTTGAGAGAAGAGCTCAGATTGAGAAAATTCTGGCAGAGAAAAATCTGAGCCCGGATAAAATCGAAAGTGCATTTTTAAAGATCCAGAAAGCAAGGGAGTTGGACAAGGCTTTGAAAGAAAAATTTGAAGTGCTCAGCAGACAAAAAGGTTATCTAAGCTCTGAAGTGAGAAGAATTTCAGAAGTGATCAACAAGCTGGAATCCGCTCTCGGCACATGTCCTGTTTGTGGAAGGGAGCTAACAGAAGACCATAAAAGAGAGCTATTGCGGACTTATTCCACTGAGCTTGAAGAGGCGAGGAGAGAGCTCAAGAAGATCGAGGACACGGAACTAAAGCTGAGAGAGGATAGTGAAAAAGTCGAAAAAACTCTTTCGAAGCAGGATTCAGTTCTGAAATATAAACAACTTGTTGATGAATTCAATAGGGTTTCCGAAGAGCTGAAGGACTTTGATATTGAGAGACTTAAGGAGACCAGCGAAGAATATGGGAAGCTGAAGAGCAGAAAGGAGTTTTTAAAAGAGAACGAAGCTAAAGCATTGGAAGCTTTGCAGAATTTGAGCTCAATTGCAGATGAACTCGAAAAAATCAGTCTCAAACACATTGAAGCCCAAAAAACAAGAGAACAGTTATTAAATGAACTTCGGGAAAGAGGTTTCTCCTCTCTTGAAGAGCTTGAAAATGAGATTTCAAAACTTAAAGCAAGTTATGAAGAATGGATTTGGCTGAGAAGGGCGAAAGAAGAGTTTGATTCTGCACAGTCTAGCCTCGAGACTTTGAATGAAGAAATTGAGAGGTTAAACGAGCTCCTAAGGCTTAAGAGTGAGGAGTTTGAGAATAATAAGAAATCTCTGATTGAATTGAAGGAGAAATACGATGAAAAAAGGCATGCTGAGCTTGAAAGACTTGAAAAAGAGACGTCAAACGAGATCGCAGGGATCGAGGAAAGGCTGAAAGTCTTAAGGAGCAGTAAGGATAGCATTCTTGCGGACAAGAAATTTTTGGAGAAACAGCTAGAAACGATCAGAGAAGCGGAAAAAAAGGCTAAAGCCATCGAAAAGGCGATTCCAGAACTGAACAAGATCAGGGATAAGTTTGCAAGCTACAAAAATATCGTTGCAGAAAATGCTTTAAAGGAAGTTGAGAAGTATGCAAGCGAGATCTTTGAGGAGTTTACTGAGGGCAAGTATTCGGGAATAAAGCTGAAAAGGATCACTGAATACGGAAAAGAAAGGCTTAGGATCTTCGTTATTCATCAAGGCGAGGAGCGTGAAACCAATTTCCTTAGTGGTGGGGAGCTTGTATCTCTGGGGATCGCTTTCAGACTTGCCTTGTCGATGTTTGAGGCAAAAGGCAGGATTCCATTGCTGATCATGGATGAACCCACGCCCTTCTTGGATGAGGAGAGAAGAAGAAAGCTCGTGGACATCACAATGAATTACCTCAGGAGAATCCCTCAAGTTATCATCGTTTCACATGACGAAGAGCTAAAGGATGCAGCTGACAGGGTAATAGCTCTCGAATACCGTGGAGGTGTCTCTGTTGTGGCTTCTCAGTGATGAGATACTTGATAAGCTCTCAAAGGATCTTTCAGAGCTTTATGAGAGAGCGGAAAGAGCAGTGGAAAAAATCGATGGAAAGTGGAAGGAGATGCCTGAAGGAATTGAATGTTCTGCATGTGGTGTTGATGGAAGCAGAAGCATCGAAAGACTCTCTGGTGTGGTGCTTTACTCTGTCTCTGCTGTCAGCGTTGGAAATGATATCAGGGAGATGAGCGAGATCACGACGCTCAGACCGCATACAAACGTGGAGGATCGGATTAGACTCCACATGCACACCTCTGAGTTCAGAATAGGTAGTTTTGCCGAAGAAGAACTCGTTCTTATCGATGGCAGTTTGCGTGGAGCGTTCATAAGGCCTCCTGCGTATACAGACGATCCATCGAAGCTGAGGGAGAGTTACGAGCTTGAAAATCTCGTCGATGACTTCCTTGAAGTGCTGGAAAGGCATTTTGAGATACTTGAAAGGGATCTGAGAGAAGGAAAGGCAAAGAAAAACTACCTGCTGACAAGAGAAAAAGTCTTCAGAGATATGGAGGAAGGATATAGAAAGGCGAAGCAGAACATTGAAGACCTGATGATCCTTTTTGAGTACATCGAGTACCTTCACGCTCTAAACAAACTGCTCGAAAAGAATGCGGTTTTCTTGGCCAAAAGCTTTTATACGCATGAGTTTGACGAAGAAGTCTGTGATACCGTGATTCTACATTTGGCTTCGCTCAAGCAATTGGGTTCTGAAAAGTCAGGTTATTTTCCCTTCAAGCCAAAGATAAATAAAACGCTACCCTGGTTTGTGAAGGAGTTCAAAGACCGATTCAGGAACTTATTTAAGGATTTCAACTCTGCATTCGTCAGATTTGAAGACGGAGGAAATATTTACATGATCGAAAGTCTTCAGAAAATAGATGATGAGCTATTAGCAAGACTTAGAAGCTTGGAAGTTAATGGTTATCCGCTACCGCTCATCCATGCCCACCGGCTTGCGAAGATCAAAAAAGTCGAAATGAAGAGAGCCATGGAAAGCATATTTGCATCTCTAAGCACAAAATTTGAATTCCTGCTTAGAAGTGGCAGGGATGTTCTAGAAAGCTAAACTTTTAATATGACCACGAGAATTAGAATTATGGATAAATTCGAGGAGGAGATCAGAAGTATTTTCGATGAGAAATTCATTGAAAAGGCTAAAAATTTAAAGAGAAGCGGACACATCTTCAATCCCGTGTTTTATCTGTTTTTCACACGCTTGGTTGAGCTATCCGCCATTTTAAGGGACATTGTTCTGCCTAACAGATATGAACTTGAAGAGCTTTTTGCGATGAGGCGCGATTTTCTGCATATAGACTACAGAACCCTTAACGAAGTTTTGAGAAGAGCCTGGCTTATTGAAAGAAGCAGAGGAGTGGAATTCAGATTCAATAGAAATCCAGAAGACCTTCTTTACCTACTCTTCAGGATGGGAAAAATGCAAAATGAAATAGATGGGGTAATAATGAGGCATGCGGAGTGGAAAAAAGACAGATTGGTAGATCTTTATTCCACCCTACTCCGAGTTCTGGCGGAAATTGAGGATACAATCACGCAGAGTGTGCAATCAGAAGAGAAGCTTCTTTAATACAATGTTCTTTTTCTCTATTGCCATCCTAAGGGCCGTGTCTACTTTTTGCTTCATTTCTTCAAAATTTAAAGGCTTTTCCTCGCCGGACTTTGGGACAAAATTACCTCACCACCCTAACAGCAAACACATTGTGCCACAGCCCAACAGCAAACAAAGCCATCTCTCTCCTGTCCTCCCTCCTCT
>JASKJN010000048.1 GCA_030153385.1 Archaeoglobaceae archaeon | reverse complement strand
GAGGCTTTCTTGGACTTGGACTGCTGTTCACAGTTATTCCAGAAACCATCGTAATCTTCGGACTGGTTATCAGCCTGATACTGATGTTCGCGTACTGATAAGGTGGAATAATGCCATTGGACACAGTGCTTCAGGAGATCACAGCGAAAGGGGAGGAAGAAGTAAAGAGGATTGAAGCGGAGACGAAGAAGGAGGTTGAAAAGATACTGGCAGAGGCTAAGGCTGAAGCGGAATTGATACTAAAGAGGGCGAGAGAAGAGGCAGAAAAGGAGGGAGAAGCTCTTAGAAGGCAAGAGATTTCGAGCCTTAACCTCGAGCTCAAAAGGATGCTTCTTGGAAAGCAAAAAGAGATTACTGACGAGGTATTCAAGAAATTGAGACAGAAAATCGCTGAGATGGATGAAAAGACGAGAGAAAGCATTTTAAAATCCTTAATCGAAAGGAATGCTAAAGAAGGGATGCTGATATATGTAAGAAAAGAGGACGAGGAGCTCGTTAAAAAGATCGTAAAAAATATGAACCTTGATCTGAAGATAGCGGGAAATATATCCGCTCTTGGCGGTATAATACTAGAAAAACCAGATGGTGAGGTGAGGATCAACTTAACGTTTGACGAAATGCTCTCGCAGTTATACGAGAAGAAACTCGGCGAAGTCGCTAAAGTCCTCTTTGGGTGATGAGATGATCTCGAGGACAAAGGCAGCATACGCTTACATAGTTGCAAGGACGAAGGTAATGAAAAGCAGACTTTTGAAGTCAGAGGACTTCAGAAAGCTTCTAAACATGTCATTCGACGAGATAATGAGGTTCCTTGAGGAAACAGAGTATAAGAAGGAAATAGATGAAATGGCCTACAAATACTCGGGTCCAAAGCTTCTCGATTACGCCCTTTCCTCGAATCTTGCAAAGACTTACAGAAAGATCTACAGCGTTTCATTCGGAGATGCTAAGATGCTTATCGGTCAGTATTTGCGAAGATGGGATGTTTGGAATCTGATAAATATAATCAGGGGCAAGAATGCGAATCTGCCAGCAGAAGTGATAGAAGAAACCTTTGTTCCAGCTGGCGAGTTCAGTTTGGAAGACCTACGCTCTATGCTCTCAAAGGAGATCAGTGAGATCGCGAAGGAGCTTGAGGGCACGATCTATGGTGAGGCCCTTTCCAAGATCGGTTCCGTTCCGATGAGTGTCGTTGAAGATGAGCTATGGAAGTCTTACTACAGGGCGGTCCTTTCGGTAAAGGCTAATGACTTTGAAAGCAGGGTTTTCACGCATTTTGTGAGGATGGAAGTCGATCTGAGGAACATAAAGACGATATTAAGGTTGAAAGCTGAGGGAGACACCGCTGAGGAAATAATAGCGCGCATAGTTCCCGGAGGATACGAACTAACCGAAGAAGAAGCGAGGAAGTTAGCAACGATGACTTTCGAAGAAGTCTCTAAGAGCCTTGAAGGTTTCTGGTTTGGCAAGATCACGAATGTTCATGATCTGGGGAGAGCGGAAATAGAGCTTGACAAGATCTGGATCGAGGCGATAGCAAAGAGAGCGGGCAACTATCCGCTCAGCGTTCTTCCAGTTCTGCAGTATATCGTTCTGAAGAAGGTAGAGGTCGACAATCTTCGCATTCTTGGCTGGGGGAAGTGGCACAGCATTCCGAACGAGGAGATAGAAAAGGAAATGGTGATAGTATGAAGATGGCAGTGATTGGAGACATGGACTTCGTAACGGGTTTCATGCTTGCGGGAATTGTGGACATTTATGAGGTCACGAAGGATGAGGAAATTTTTAAAGCTGTTGAGGATGTTTTGAAGCGAGAAGACATTGGTGTTGTTGCGATAAAGCATGAATTTTTGAAAAAATTACCCGTTGCACTTCGCAGGGAGATCGATGAAAGAGTTCAACCGACTTTCATTGCTGTCGGTGCAACGGGCGGTGTTGAGGAGATTAAGGAAAAGATAAGAAAGGCGATAGGTGTTGAGCTATGGAAGTGAGCGTTGGTGAAATATTTAGGATCTCTGGACCCCTCGTCGTTGCTGAGGGGCTTAAAGCGAGGATGTATGACCTTTGCAAAGTAGGAGAAGAGGGTCTGATGGGTGAAGTAGTGGGTTTGGCAGGGGAAAAAGTGCTCATACAAGTCTACGAAGACACTTCCGGAATTCGACCGGGGGAAAAGGTTGTAAACACAGGAATGCCCCTCAGCGTCGATCTTGGCCCTGGACTTATAGGAAACATTTACGATGGAGTTCAAAGGCCACTGCCAAGGCTGAAGGAGATCAGCGGAGACTTCATCAGCAGAGGTATAGAGGCACCGGGAATTGACAAAAAGAAGAAGTGGGATTTCCAGCCATTGATCAAAAAAGGAGATGAGGTAAAAGCTGGTCAGATAATTGGAAAAGTTCAGGAGACCGATGTTGTGGAGCATCGAATTTTAGTTCCACCGAACGTAAAAGGTGGCAGAGTAAAAGAGGTTTACTCGGGTAGCTTCACCGTTGACGAAACAATAGCGGTTCTTGAAGATGGGACAGAGCTTAAAATGGCTCATAAATGGCCGGTGAGAATTCCAAGGCCATACATCGAAAAGCTACCTCCAGTAATTCCTTTGCTCACTGGACAGAGGATTCTTGATACATTCTTCCCAATTGCAAAGGGAGGAACCGCTGCAATTCCCGGGCCATTTGGAAGCGGAAAAACTGTGACTCAGCATCAGCTTGCAAAATGGAGTGATGCGAGTATCGTTGTCTACATAGGGTGTGGAGAGCGTGGGAACGAGATGACAGAAGTCCTTGAAGAATTCCCGGAGCTCATAGATCCGAGAACTGGAAAGCCACTGATGCTCAGAACGGTGCTCGTAGCAAACACCTCAAACATGCCAGTTGCAGCGAGAGAAGCGAGCGTTTACACTGGAATTACGATTGCGGAATACTTCAGAGATATGGGCTACGACGTTGCTCTGCAGGCGGATTCAACAAGCAGATGGGCAGAAGCGATGAGAGAGCTCTCTGGGCGACTTGAGGAGATGCCTGGCGAAGAGGGTTATCCAGCTTACCTTGCGTCGAGGCTTGCTGAGTTCTACGAGAGAGCGGGCAGGGTGAAGACGCTCAGCGGTGAGATCGGAAGTGTGAGCGTTGTCGGAGCGGTTTCACCACCTGGTGGAGACTTCAGCGAACCCGTTACACAGAACACGCTCAGAATAGTAAAAGCATTCTGGGGTCTTGATGCTAAGCTTGCTGGAAGAAGACACTTCCCCGCTATTAACTGGCTGATCAGCTACAGTCTTTACACTAATACTCTTGCAGAGTGGTATGAGAAGAACGTCGCAGCGGACTGGAATGAGCTGATAACATGGGCTATGGGTGTTTTGCAGGAAGAGGCAACATTGCAGGAGATAGTCATGCTTGTGGGCAGTGATGCTTTGCCAGAGTCGCAGAGAGTGCTTTTACTTGTTGCGAGGATCATTAGGGAGTTCTATCTCTCACAATACGCTTACCACGAGGTTGACAGCTACTGCGACATTAAAAAGCAGTATGACATGCTCAAGGCAATAAAAACTTTGAACGACTGGTTCTACAAGGCCTTAGAGGCTGGAAAGACCTACGATGAGATTGAGAGAGTCGAGGGGTTGGATGAGTTCATGAGGAGCAAGCTTGAAAAAGATTACAGGAGTGCGATGGATAAAGCCCTTGAAAAAATTAAAAAGAGCCTGGGGGTGTGAGCATGGAGGAATACAAGACGATAACACAGGTTGCAGGGCCCCTTATTTTCGTTGAGAAAACAAAGCCAGTTGCCTACGGGGAACTCGTCAACGTAGTTCTTCCTGACGGCTCTACAAGGAAGGGGCAGGTTCTTGACACTTCGAAAAACATGGTGGTCGTGCAGATGTTTGAGGGCACAAGGGGAATCGACAAGAGCTGTGCGGTTCGCTTTACAGGGGACATCGTAAAGCTGAACTGCTCAAAGGATTTGCTTGGAAGAATTCTTAGCGGTTCGGGAGAGCCAATTGATGGCGGGCCACCGATAATCCCCGAGGAGAGAATTCCGATCATTGGTTCTGCGATCAATCCATATGCAAGGAAATATCCGAGGGAGTTCATCCAGACGGGGATATCAGCAATTGACGGAATGAACACACTCGTCCGTGGCCAGAAGCTTCCAATCTTCAGCGGTAGCGGTTTACCGCACAACGACATAGCTTTGCAGATAGCAAGACAGGCAAAGGTTAGAGGTCAGGCTGAGGAATTCGCAGTGGTTTTCGCAGCAATGGGAATTACTTATGAGGAAGCATACCAGTTCATGAAGGAGTTTGAGAGAACCGGAGCTTTGGAAAGAGCGGTGGTTTTCCTAAATCTGGCAAAGGATCCAGCAATAGAGAGAATAATCACCCCAAGAATGGCGCTAACAGCTGCAGAATACCTTGCCTACACGTACGATTACCATGTTCTTGTCATCCTAACAGACATGACGAACTACTGCGAAGCTCTTCGAGAGATAAGCGCAGCGAGAGAAGAAGTTCCAGGGAGAAGAGGATATCCAGGTTACATGTATACCGATCTTGCGACGATCTACGAGAGAGCTGGAAGAATCCGAGGAAGGAAAGGGACGATCACCCAGTTCCCGATTCTGACAATGCCAGCAGACGATATCACGCATCCGATCCCGGATCTCACGGGCTACATAACTGAGGGACAGATCGTGCTAAGCAGGGAATTGCATGCCAAGGGAATTTATCCACCGATCAACGTTCTCCCATCGCTTAGCAGGTTGATGAAGGAAGGAATCGGAGAGGGCATGACGAGAGAGGATCACAAGCAGTGGAACGACCAGATGTACGCAGCATATTCTGAAGGTGTCGATCTTAGAGGTCTGGTTGCAATAGTTGGTGAAGAAGCTTTGTCTGAGAGAGACAGATTGTTCTTGAAGTTTGCAGACGAATTTGAGAGAAGGTTCGTCAATCAAGGAAAGTATGAGGACAGAGACATTGAGTACACGCTTGACCTGGGCTGGGAACTTCTTGCTATGCTTCCAGAAAGAGAGCTGACGAAGATAGAGAGGAAATACATCGAGAAATACCATCCAAATTACAGAAAGAAGAAATCCTCCTAATTTTTAAGGGGAGAGCATGGCAGAGATTCAACCGACAAGAATGGAATTGATAAAGCTCAGAAGAAGAATAAAGATGGCAGTAAGAGGTCATGCACTGCTAAAGATGAAGAGAGATGGGCTGATAATGGAATTCAGGGAGCTTCTTGAAGAGGCTAAAGTTGCGATTCAGAAAATGGTGGAAAATTACAATAAGGCACAGCAAAAGCTTTTGATCGCAATGGCGATTGATGGATTTCCTGCTTTGCGCTCTATTGCTCTATCTTGCTGTAGGGTTCCTCCAACCTTTAGTGTTAAGAGGAAGAGCATAATGGGCGTCGTTGTGCCGGTTATCAAAAGGGAAAAGGTAGCAAAAAGAGCAATAGAGAAGCCATACGGCATTTTGAGCACGAGTGTAAGGATTGATGAGGCAGTAACCGCATATGAAGAGCTTGTGGATTCGATCCTCGAGGTTGCGGAGATCGAAACAACGATCAGAAAACTTCTAGAGGAGATAGAGAGGACAAAACGCAGGGTTAATGCCCTCGAGTATAGAGTTATTCCGAGGATGAATGAGCTTGCAAGGTTTATCGCTTTTAAACTCGAGGAAATGGATAGAGAAAATATAATACGGCTGAAGAAGCTCAAGATGAAGAAGGCGAAGAAGTAAGCCTTTTATAGTCCTTTTTTTTACACATTTCATGCCAAGTTTTTCCGAACTGAAGGGTTTATATCTGAAACTCGGTGGGGATTACAAAGATTTTAAAAAGCTGTCTGGAGAAATCAACCTGGGATTCAAATTCAGTTTTTCGAAAAAAATCAGCGAAGCGGACGTTCAGCTATTTGGTCTTGTTTCTGGAGACATGAATCCACTTCATTTCGACGAAGAGTATGCGAAGAACACGAAGTTCGGTGGGAGAGTTGTTCACGGAATGCTTACAACGAGTCTAATATCAACCGCTCTGGCAATGCTTCCGGGCACAGTGGTTCTGCTTGAAACTTACTTCAGGTATACTTCTCCAGTTAAAATTGGAGATCTCGTAACCGCTGAATGCGAGATCGTTGAGAAGGAGAAGAATAGAGTTAAAGTTAACGTGGTTTGCAGAGTGGGAGAGAAGATCGCAGCGGAGGGCTGGGCTAAGGTTCTTATATGGTGATCGAGCTACTTAGAGAGAAGAATGCAGAATTCTTCATTCAGCATTCAGGCAACGCTAATTTCTTCTACGCGACGAAGTTCAGGAGTAGTTCTACCATGTTTTATCTCATCGGCGTTGATGGAACCGAATTGCTAATTCTCCCGGAAATGGAGCTTGGGAGGGCGGTTAGGGAGAGCAAGGTTAAGGAGATAGCGAGCTTCGAAAAGCTTGGATATGAGGAAAAAATGAAGGAACTCGGTAATCCGAGGAAGGCGTTGGCGGAAATCCTTGTTGATAGACTGAAAGAGGGGAGAGCTAATAAGGTTTTGATTCCAGCAGACTTTCCCGCATTCCTTGCATTTGAGCTTCAGAGAAATTTTGAAGTAGAAGTTGTTGAAAATCCGTTTTTAAAACTGAGGGCTGTAAAAAGAGCTGATGAGATCGCTAAAATTAAGCAAAACTGTTCCATACTGCTCAGAGTTTTTGAAAAGTTCGTGAATAGGTTAAACCTTAGAAAAAACCTTACCTGCGAATTCGCTCGTAATTTTATAGAGAGGGAACTTTTCTTTTTTGGTTTAATAGCTGAAGATACTATATGCTCCACTGGAAAGCTCTCCGCAGATCCACACGAGCTCGGAAAAGGCAGAGTGGAGGATCATCTTCTCGTTGATGTCTTTCCGAAAAATCCCAGCACAGGGTACTATGCGGATTTTACGAGGACGATTTTGATTCGGAAAAATTCAGAAATAGAGGTGATGCTAAAGGCAGTCATTGAAGCCCAGAAAAAGGCGATTTCAATGCTCAGAGAGGGCGTAAACGGAAGAGATGTTCATAATGCGGTTAAGGATTGCCTAAAAAGTTATGGTTATGAGACAAAGGGTGGAGAAGGGTTCATACATTCCACGGGACATGGAATAGGTCTTGAAGTCCATGAAGAACCGAGAATCGGCGATATTGATGTCGAACTTAAAAGCGGAATGGTTGTCACGATAGAACCGGGACTCTACTATAAAAAAGTTGGTGGTGTAAGAGTTGAAGACGTGGTGCTGATAAGAAAGAATGATTGTGAAATTCTAACGCCTTACGAGAGCTTTTTGGGCGTTATGTAATCTTTTGGCGCGGTGTCGATATTTTCAAGATATTTTCTGAGCACTTTTGGTATCTCAACCCTTCCATCTTCGAGCTGGTAGTTCTCAATTATTGCAGTGATCGCTCTTGTTGTTGCAATTGCGGTTGAATTTAGCGTGTGAACAAAGCCCTTACTTGGCATCCCCTTCTTTTCAGCATACCTTATGTTTAGCCTGTAGCTCTGCCAGTCTGTGCAGTTACTGCAAGAGACCATCTCCCTGTAGGTTGCCTGAGAAGGTAACCAGGCTTCAATATCGTACTTTTTCGCAGCAACTACACCAAGATCGCCGGTGCAGATGTTAACGACTCTGTAAGGTATTCCCAAACCCTGCCAGAGCTTTTCAGCATTCTCCAAAAGCTTTTCATGCCAGTCCCAACTCTGCTCCGGTAAACAGAAGACGAACTGCTCCACCTTGTTAAACTGGTGGACTCTGAAAATGCCCTTTGTGTCTTTACCGTGTGCTCCTGCTTCTTTTCTGAAGCAGGGGCTGAATCCTGCATAAAGCAGTGGAAGTTCGCTTTCTTCAAGCGTTTCGTTCATATGCATCGCTGCAATCGCATGCTCGCTGGTTGCAATTAAATGCAGGTCCTCCCCCTCAATTTTGTAGATCACATCCTCGAAATCACCGAATGCTGTAACACCTTTGTAAGCTTCTTTTTTCAGCATGAATGGGGGAAGCAGGATTTTAAATCCCTTTTTGGCCAGGAAGTCCAGGGCATAGAGAGTTAAGGCGAAGTCGAGCCACAGAAGATCGTCTAGAAGGAAATAAAATCTTGAGCCGGCAATTTTCCCTGCTCTTGCGATGTCCGCCCAGCCAAAAAGCTCAACAGCATCCGCATGGCCCACAGGTTTGAAATCCGTTACCTCGTATTCTGCCATTCCCTTTGTGTTCATTAGGAATTTGTCTACATCCTCAAAGTAAACTTTCGCCTTTCCCCAATACCGTATTGGGACGTTTTCGCTTTCGTCCTTACCGACTGGAACGCTTTCGTGAACTATATTCGGAATAGATAGCAGAACTTTCTCAAGCTCACTTTCGAGCTCTTTCAGCTCTTCTTCCGCTCTTTTTACTTCTTCGCTAACCTTTTTTGCTTCCTCGACAATCTTCGGATCTTTACTCCCTTTCAACTGCTTAGATAACTCATTTCTCTTCTTTCTGAGCATGTTTGTCTCCTTAAGCTTTTCTCTCCATTTTTTGTCAAGTTCTATCGCCTTTTCAATGATTTCAACACTCATTCCTCTTTTTTTCTGTGATTCGTAAAGAACTTCTGGTCTCTCTCTCAAAGCTTTGAGTATGCTCCACATCATCAATGCATTGGCTTCGAGGTTATAAAAATGCACCGAATAGCATTGCTATAAAAACTGCTGAGAGTGTTATGCTTGCAAGCTTGTACATTTTCCTCGAATCCTCCTTTTTCGGGGCGAGAGAGAATTTAATAACTTTTAGCAGATAGATCAAAATCGCTGGAATCGAGATTGCCAAGTAAATAGGGGATAACGACATGGAGAAATAGACTGTTAGGGCGAGGAAAAGCATTAGAAGGGTTGCAAAAGCAATTGTCAATGAAGCTTTTTTCATTCCCACGAGCAGGGGAAGCATGGGAATTCTGGCGTTTCTGTAGTCTTCTTCATAATACATGGCAATGAACCATATATGGGACGGAATCCAGAGAAGCACGATTCCCGCAATTAAGAATCCTGGCAAAGTTAAACCCTGCACTGCTACCCATCCAGCTAGGGCAGGCATTGCACCGGCAAATCCACCGATAATAACAGAATAAGGGCTTTTTCTTTTGAGCATAACAGTGTAAACGAGAATGTCGAAAAAAAGACCCATTAAAAGCACGAGGGCAAATTCTACACTCACTTTTAATGCAATTAGGAAACCTGAAAAGAAAAGGAGGGTTCCATAAATTGCACAGGCAGTAGGGCTGAGCTCTCCCGAAGGAACAGGTCTTTTTCGTGTTCTCATCATCAAAGCATCGATATCTCTGTCTATCCACATGTTCAGTGCAGTGGTGCCAGAGATTGCCAGAAATGTTGCCAAAAAGCACAATGGAAAACTCTCATTTCCTCCCGCTACTGCAAAACTCACGAGGAATGTGATCATGAGCAGTAACGTTTGCTTGGGCTTTATCACTTCAATTAGAGCCCTTGTATTCACGCTTCAAATTAGCCTTTAGGATAAAATAATTTTTCTTCAAACTCTTCCTTTCTTCGCCCTTTCTTACTACTCACGAAACAAAATATTAAGATTAGTAAAATAATTGATATTTAATTAAAAAATTTTTAAACAATTACTTTTTAAACAAATAAAATTTTATTTTAATATTTTAAAATTTAATTTAAAGTTTTATTAAACTGTATTAAAATATATTCATCTAATGAAGGAAAATATTAGAATTTTAATACGATTTTACTATCAATTTATTACAGATTTTATGGAATAAAGAGTTTAGGATCACCTAAAAAACGTCAGAGTTGCGAATTGAGTTATTACACAATTTATGTGAATAAGGGCTTCATCGCGAAAATAAGGGGGGGTAACTGCAGAAAGTGGTGATGATCGGAGTAGGTGGTACTTAGGATGACTGTTTTTATTACATAATTTTTGTAATAAATTTTTTATCGGATAAATATTTTCAAAATAAAATGTATGTCTGAATTTAATTAAAATTAAATCTATTTATTAGATGCTTTTTAAAAATAAAAAAATTAGTTATTATTCTGGCAACAGCTCAATTTAACTATTTAAAATATTTTAGTTATATTATTTGAAATTAATCAAAATTTATTAATATCTGGTCTTGTTTGGAAGTCCATCAAAGTGTGCCCTTGAGTCGTTAAGGATTGGTATATAGAAAAAATTTAGAAAATTTAAAATACTCAAATCAGAACAAACGTGAGAGGTGGAGAAAATGTCTGAAAGCGTTGCGTACAACTATCAGCTCTTGATAAAACATATTCTGGAAACGGGCGTAAACTATGCCCCAAAGCAGGAAATAGTCTACAGGGACGTTTTCAGATATACTTATAGAGACATGTATGAGAGAGTCCATAGGCTAGCAAATGCTCTTGCTTCTTTAGGTGTAAAGAAGGGGACAAGGGTTGCTGTGCTTGACTGGGACAGCCATCGCTATCTCGAATGCTACTTTGCCATTCCAATGATGGGTGCAGTGTTGCATACCGTCAACGTTCGTCTGAGTCCAGATTACATCCTTTACACGATGAATCATGCGGAGGATGAGGTAGTGTTGGTTTACAAAGACTTCGTTCCGCTCGTTGAAAAAATTGCTGATAAACTTCCGACGGTAAAGAAATACATTGTAATGACCGATGATACTATGCCAGAGACAAAGCTAACAGACATAGAATATGAGGAAATGCTTAAGAAAGCTGATAAAAGTTATGATTTCCCAGACTTTGATGAGAATACCATGGCAACGCTGTTCTATACGAGTGGCACAACTGGTCGCCCAAAGGGCGTATGGTTCACCCACAGACACATCTTTCTTCACACACTTTCGGGATGCATAGGTTGGTGTGGTTTTCGGCAAATATTGAGACTTACCAAAGACAAAGAGGTCTACATGCCTCTAACTCCCATGTTCCATGTCCATGCCTGGGGAATCCCCTATATGTCAACATTGCTTGGTTTCAAGCAGGTTTATCCGGGAAGATACGATCCAAAGATGATCATAAAGCTTGTTTTAACAGAGGGCGTAACCTACTCGCATTGCGTTTCCACGATTCTGCAGATGATCGTGGAGAACTTACCAGAGGGTGTAAAGTTCAACAACTGGAAAGTTCTCATTGGTGGTTCAAAGCTTCCAAAGGGATTGGCAATAAGGGCCAGAGAGAAGGGGATACTCACTGGCACGGCTTATGGAATGTCAGAAACTTGTCCAGCACTTACAGCCGGTTACCTAAAGCCTCACCTGCTGGATATATCAGAAGAGGAGAAGATAGAATACTCGATAAAAGCAGGAATTCCCTTCCCGCTGGTTTATACAAGGGTTGTCCATGAGGATTTTACTGACGTTAAAAGGGATGGAAAGGATATGGGCGAGATAGTTGTAAGAGCTCCTTGGCTAACGCAGGGCTATTTGAAAGATGAAGAAAAAACAAAGGAACTCTGGGCGGACACACCGAGGAGCAAGCACTGAAAACGGCACCCGGACCTGCCAAACATCCAACACAAGCAGTGACCTGACCTCCTAAACAAGCCGCTGTGCACC
>JASKJN010000047.1 GCA_030153385.1 Archaeoglobaceae archaeon | reverse complement strand
AATGAAGTTTTCTGGAATTTTCTTGGCTGAATTCTTCATTGAATAAGCCAGAAGCATGGCATTTATCCTTGTAACTGCTATTCCGAGATAATCACACATGGTTTCGTTTGCTCCAACTTCCCTCGCCTTTCTGATGAATTCTCTCGCAATCCTGCCTCCCCCTACGACTACGAAAAGCTTGTTCTCCTCAGAAATCTCGTCAAGAACTTTTGCGTAGCTTCTGATCCTTTCCGAATCGCCCTCAAACACTGAGCCTCCGAGCGAGAGGACAAGACGCATGATACGCTTAGTCCAAAACTTTTATATCTTTTGCTTCAAATTCCATCCGCCCTCATTAAGGCTTAATTTTCTGAAAATTTTCGCAGCTAGCATTTCTGGAGTCGGGAAAGGGTTTTATAACCTGCCGGAGGAATTGTAACGTGCAACTAACGAGAGACATAGCGGAAGAGCTTAAGAGCTCCTACATTGATTATGCGATGAGCGTAATCGTAGGAAGAGCTTTGCCCGACGTAAGAGATGGTTTGAAGCCTGTGCAGAGAAGGATTCTTTACGCAATGCACGAAATGGGGCTAAGGAGCGACAAGCAGTTCAGAAAGTGTGCAAGAATAGTTGGAGAAGTTCTCGGTAAGTACCACCCGCACGGCGATGCTGCGGTTTACGATGCACTCGTAAGGCTTGCTCAGGATTTTACGATGAGGTATCCACTAATAGAGGGTCAGGGCAATTTCGGAAGCATCGACGGTGACTCTCCCGCTGCGATGAGATACACTGAGGCAAGACTTTCAAAGTTTGCGGAAGAGATGCTTGCGGATATCGATAAAGAAACAGTAGACTTCGTGCCAAATTTCGATGCAACTCTGAAAGAACCAGTTGTTCTCCCATCAAAGGTACCAAACCTTCTCGTAAATGGTTCAAGCGGTATTGCAGTTGGAATGGCGACGAACATTCCACCGCACAATTTAATTGAGGTTTGTGATGCAATAGTGCACTTCATAAAAAATCCTCAAGCAACTCTTGAAGAGATAATGGAATTTATAAAAGGCCCAGATTTTCCAACTGGCGGACAGATCGTGGGAGTTGAGGGAATAATCGAAGCATACAGAACTGGCAGAGGTAAGTTAACAGTTCGTGGAAAAGTGGAAATAGATGAAGACAGGCTCATAATAAGGGAGATTCCATACATGGTCAACAAAGCCAGACTCGTGGAGAGCATCGCAGAGCTTGCCAAGGAACTGGAAGAGATAAGGTCTATAAGGGATGAATCTGACAGAGAGGGTATAAGGATCGTGATCGAGCTACAAAATGGCTCGAATCCCGAAAACGTGCTTAGAAAGCTATACACTCACACAAACCTCGAAACGACGTTTGGCGTAACACTCTTAGCTCTCGTAGACAACGAACCGAAGATTCTGAACATCATAGAGATGATCTCGGAGTTCGTGAAGCACAGAAGAGAGATAATAAAAAGAAGGACTACTTATGAGCTTAAGAAGGCAAGAGAGAGACTTCACATAGTTGAAGGGTTGAAGAAAGTCATAGAGGATATAGATAACGCAATAGCGTTGATAAAGGCTTCAAAGTCGCCTTCAGAGGCTAAAAAAGCTCTTATGGAGAGGTTCAACCTTTCCGAATTACAGGCGGATGCTGTTCTTCAGACAAGGCTTCAAAAGCTCACAAGTCTCGAGGTTCAGTCACTTATCGAGGAGCATTCATCCTTATTAAAAACGGTCTCAGAACTCGAAAGCATACTCGCGGAGCCAAAGAGAGTTGATGAGATTCTGATCTCGGAATTGAATGAGATAAAGGAAAAATACGGAGATGCGAGAAGAACGGGGATAGTCGCCAAAGAGGAGAATTTTGTTATTGCTGAGGAAACACTCGTGCTGGTTACCTCGGAAGGTTTTGCGAAGAGAAT
This sequence comes from Archaeoglobaceae archaeon, assembly GCA_030153385.1. Classification (GTDB taxonomy): domain Archaea; phylum Halobacteriota; class Archaeoglobi; order Archaeoglobales; family Archaeoglobaceae; genus WYZ-LMO2. Next base: position 10,226 of record JASKJN010000047.1, on the reverse strand, counting down.
GAGTCCAAATGTTTTCAAAAAGCAGGAAAGAGGAGGTGTGGGGATCATCGGTGCACAGCTGAAAGATGATGAGCCAGTTTTCTTTGGCTTGTGCAGGTCTGATGAGAAGCTTCTGATCTTCACGGACAAAGGTAATGCCTTCTGGATCGATATCGAAGATATTCCAAAGATGGACAGAACAGCAAATGGTGTGTCTTTAAAGAAGCTTATAAGACTTGAGGATGAGAAAATCGTCTCCGCTGTGAGTGTGGGATCCTTCGATGATGGGGAAGTCATAATCCTTTCTTCAAATTCATACATAAAGAGAGTTCCGCTTAAAGAGTTTGAGAATGCAAAAAGAGCGGGAATAAGAGCATCAAGCGAGAACGTTGAATTTGCAACGATCCTAAAAGGGGAAGATGTCTTCATGGCTACAAGGGAGGGTTATGTTCTTAGATTGAGGGCTGACGACATCCCAGTCTACTCAAGAAATTCCCGGGGCGTCATCGCAATGCGTTTTCATGGCAACGATCGCATTGCATGGATAACATCCGGAAGCTCTGAAAAGATCCTCCTGCTTACAGAAAACGGATACGGGAAGAAGTGCGAAACTTCGAAATTCAGAATTCTCCATCGCGGGTCGAAAGGGATAATAGGATTCAGAGTCAGCGAGAAAACGGGGAAAGTTGTATTAGCGGAGCTTTGCGATGGAGGTGAGCTTTTCCTGATCAGCAGAGATGGTTACGTCATTAGAATGGACCTCGATGAAATTCCAATTCAGGGAAGGGCTTCCTCAGGGGTTATAGTGAGCAGAAAGGGAATAGGAAGGGGTTTTGTCTATGCTCGTTGCTGATGTGAGCATAATTCCAATAGGAGTTGGTGAGAGCGTTTCAAAATTTGTAAAGAGAGCAGTGGAAGAGCTGAAAAAGTGCGGGTTAAAGGTTGAAGTAACTGCAATGAGCACAGTAGTTGAAGCGGAGAATATTGAGAGGCTATTCTTTGCAGTCCAAAGAGCGAGAGAAGCAGTTTTCAATGAGGGGGCAAAGAGGGTTTACACGATCATAAGAATAGATGAGAGAAGGGATAAGGAGCTGAGCATAGAAGGAAAGAAGTCAGCGGTTTTGAAATAGCTTAAAAATACAGCAATATTCGGAATAAGGGTGCAATCAGAATGTCACGGGTCTTGCAGAGTCTTTCTCAACTATAACCGTGTGCTCCCACTGGCTCACAAGCCCACCAGACACCTCGGATAGCACTGGGTATTCTCTGAGCACTCCTTCCCTGACGAGCTTGGATATGAAGATCTCGGGAGCCTTTGTCAGCCACCTTTTGGCGAATGGCAGTGTCCTGTATTTTTCTGAGATCTCGGAAAGCAAGTCTCTGAGAAGCTTTAATCTCACGGGTTTTGGATTTAAAAGGCTGTAGATCTCACATTCACCTCTTTCAGAAACTCTTCCAACCCCGTCGGTTACAAAGGGTTCTATTGCTATTACCATCCCCTCTTCAAGCTCCACCCCTCGCTGAGTTGCATAGTTATAGATGCTCGGCGGAGCGTGGGCGATGTAAGGCAGTAAACCGTGTCCAGTGAGGTTTACAACGGGTTTAAAGCCATAACCTTTTATTGTGTCTTCTATGATCTTTCCAAGCTTTGCGGTGTCCACTCCTGCCTTTACTGCATCTATCGCATTGAAAACCGCTTCTTTGCTTGCCTTTATAAGTTCAGAATGGTCTCCGAGGTCAATTGAGATTGCCATGTCCGCAATGTAGCCGTCTATGTGAGCACCAATGTCGATCTTGACAAGATCACCCTTCTTGAACACCCTTTCATCGTTTTTAGCAGGCGTAAAATGGGCGGCGTCGCTGTTTATCGATATGTTGCAGGGAAACGCAGGCAATGCTCCAAGCTCAACGATCTTGTTCTCAACAAACTCAGCAACTTCGATTAGCTTAGCTCCAACTACAACTTTCTCCTCAAGGTACTTTGATACTTCTTTGAGTATTTCTCCAGCCTTTAACGTCTTTTCCAATGCCTCATCATCCATACGATCACCCTAATAGATCAGCTCATCAAGCATTCCCTTCTCGATCGCAAGCCTAATTTCCCTTGCGATCCTCCTGCCCATATACATGTTCTCCCCGAACAGGATATAGGAATAAGGGGAGTTCGGAATTCCCGCATTCGTTCCCGCAACGATTCTTGCAGAGATCTCAAAGACCACAAGCTCCGCTTTTTCATTGAAGACTCCTTCGATGCAAAATGCTCCAACCATTCCGGGGTATGCGATCTCCTTCGAAACCTCAACAATCCTCTCTGCGACATCGAATGCCTGAGCAAGCAGGCTTTCCCTTAAAACGAGCGGAAAGTTTCCGATGATCGTGTAAGTTGGCCTTAGATTGAATTTCAACTGCTCTTCAGCGGGAATTCTTCCTATCCCGTCTATCTGCTCGTACCTCCGATCTATGGCTATGAGCTCAACTCTATTGTTTACGGGCGAATAGAAGAATGAAAGGTAAACATTCGCTCCAATAACGTATTCCTGAATTTCCACATTCTCAAGCTCTTCCTTGCTCGCTAGTCCCATTTTTATAACTTCCTCCGCCTTCCTCCTGAAATCCTCCGGCGAAGAGACAAGGAAGTACCCCCTACCACCTTTAGCTCCCTGATACTTCACAATGCAGAGCCTGTCGATCTCATCTGGGCTTCGAAATTCTTTCGGAGTTCTAACATTTGCTCTCCTAAACCACTCTTTCTGCAGATCTCTGCTTACCTCGTATTCCATGAGCTTCCGATTTCCAAATATCGGAACTTCAAGTGAGTCAAATTTTCCTATGTAAGCATTAAAAGAGCCGTGAGGGATAAGAATTGCATTTTCCCTCCTCAAAAATTCCTGAAGATCCCTGTTTAGCAGTTCTTCAAAGCTTTCGACTTCTATCAATCGATCCGCAACTCCAAAGTTTCTGTAGACAGCACTCTCTCTTTTTCTGCAGATGCATATCGTTTCAAAACCCTCATCCTTCGCGCCCCTCAGTATATTCAATGCGGAGTGGCTTCCGAGAGTTGCGATCTTCACTCTGCTGAGATCATAGCCCCTCAGAACCCTTAGGATCTTATCTCTCAAATTTCATCCCTCCTCTTCTTAAGCTTCAGCGCATCCTGAAGCATAAAAGGATTGTTGAACATCACGTAATCCGCCTTTCCAAGCAGTGAAAAAATCTCTTCATCGCTGTGATTTTTATGGATCCTAAAATATCTTATTTCACCATACGTGGGCTCGGATTCGAACGGATCGACCACGTGAATCAGATTCAGACTTTCGCAAACCTTTCGAACCGCATTGCTGTCCCATCCTCTTGGCTCCCAGCCGAATATAAAATCACGTTCAATGGAACAGAAAAACTCTTTCATGTTTCTGAAACTCTCCTCTCCTTCTTTAAAGCTTTTTGGTGTCTGAAACAGAATGAATTTTGCTTTTAAAACCCTCGCTATCTCCCTTACCACTTCCCAGGCCTCGAAAACAGGTTTTATAGGTTTAAAAAAGCCTGCGTCTTCGAGCTTCAGATTAACCTTTCGATAAGTTGGGCTGTTTGGCGGATGGGTTATCACCTGCCAGGCTTTAACTGTGAATTCAAAACCCTCAGGAGCTTTTTCTCTCCATTTCTTAGCAGTCTCAATTGATGGAGGTTTGTAAAAAGTTTTCTGCACTTCGACAACTTCGAATGTTTTGAAATACTTTTCCATCGCTATCGGAAACCCGCAACAACCAACTTTCATCGAAAAAAGTACGGACAGAGGGATATAAAATTGATCATGCAAAATGGGGCCGCCGAGATTTGAACTCGGGTCACCGGCGCCCCAGGCCGAGAGGATACCCAGGCTACCCCACGGCCCCTAATGTTCGAGGACTGCAGTTAATAAAAGCTTTTTTAGTCATTGGATCCAAGGCTCAAGAAGTGAGCTTCAGCTTGAAAAGTTCATAAATGATTTTTTAATTCTTGAGGTTAAGGCAATGAAGCTCAGAATTGCTCCAAAATAAAGACAGCTTTTATATCCGAAATTCTCAGCCAAAAGACCGCCAATAAGAGAGCCAATGATCGTGGACAGGTATATCGTGGAATTGAGGAATCCCGCAGCACTGCCTCTTTCAAAATTGTTTTCAAGAATTATCCTCAGAGATCCGACATACATGGCACTCCAACCAATTGCGATAAGAAGCTGAATCGCCAAGAATTCATAGACCTGAGTTGCAAAGGCATACAGCAGAAAAGTAAGCCCGGAAAAGATTGTTCCAACATTCAAGAGCAGATTGGGATTGAAACGCTCGATCTTCTGCATTATAATGAACTGAAGGAAGGAATTCATGAAGTAGATAACACCGATCCAAAACTTTGAGATGCCCATTTCCGTGAGATAGATCGGAAAAATAAGCCAGACCGCACTTGCTCCGAGATGTCGGATGAAAAATGCGAAATAGACTGAGAAATTGTGACTTATTATGCTCACAGAACTTCTTTTGCTGAATTTCTGCACGGGAAATTGTTCTCGAAGGAACATAAAAAATGCCAGTAGAAATAAAAGGGCTCCAAATGTGAAGATCTCCCTGTAAGACATAATAAATCCTGCGATTAGTTGGCCAAATGCCCATCCAAGACTTCCGAATGCAGAGAAATAGCCTATGCTCCTATTTTTCTCATAAGAATAACTGATAAGGACTGCAGGAAAAATACCGATTGAAAATCAGACTAAAGCTCTTACTACGATAAGCTGCCATGGGGTTTCCACAAAACACTGGGCAAAAAAGAATAATGCGGAGAGGAGTAGGCCAGAGAGGAGTATAATTTTTCGGTTATAAAAATCGGAAAGTCTTCCAAAGATGTTGGAAGATATGAAAGTAGAAAGGCTGTATGCGGAAGCTATTATTCCAACCTCAAAGTCTGAAGCTCCAATCTCTTTTGCAAATACAGGGATAAAGAGGAGCGAGGAGGCTATCGCGAGCTGAGTGAGGAAATTTACCGTTGGGGCGTGCATCGAGTTTAATTAATCTGGCCATTTAAAGACTCATGCTGAACCTCTATCAAAAGTTTGTCAAAAAAATAGCAAAAACCTGTACACAGGAAAAAAATCTTATGAAATTTGCGATCCTAGCTTAAAAGCGGATTCCAAGAGTTCTTTTCTTTCTTTAACAGCTTCTGGCTGGTTAAGCATATTTCCTCCGATAATTCCAAGCAGTTGCATTCCAAAGTTCGAGAGTCTTTTTCCGATCTCTTTCATTATCATTTCACCATCATTTCCCGCTCCTTGGCTGTATACAAGGATTAGCTTTTTCCCCTTAAGCTTGGATTCCCCTGCTGAAATTTTTACCAAAGCGAATAGTCTGTCGAGAAACGTTTTCGTCTGAGCGGTCACATGGCCCATGTAAATTGGTGAACCGATAACGACAGCGTCTGCAGTTTCCAATGCGGAATAAATCTTCCCCATGTCATCTGTCTGCTTGCATTTTCCAGTTTCCTGGCAGTTAAAACAGCCCTGACACCAGTTTATTTTGAGCTCATTTATTTTAAAAAGCTCTACTTCTGCTCCTTTCGAGCTGGCACCTTCCAAAACCCTTCTAACCAAAATCTCGCTGTTGCTTCCAGTCCTGGGGCTACCAACAATCCCCACGACCTTCATGAAAGTACTAAAACACCAAGACATTTAATTTTTTTTATTTTAGCAGGAACTGAAGAAAAATCGAGAGAAAAACAATTGCACTGAGAAGTGCATTCAGATAAAAGAAAGACATTTGGACTCTCTCCTCATCGTGCCTTTCTCGGATGATATAGTGCTCAAGGAAAAGTAGAATTGCAATTAAAGGAAAAATGAACCTGATAATCTGCTTCTCCCAAAATGCGATTACGAGAAGGGTGAAGAAGATTCCGTGGTTCAGAATTGCAAGCTTCTTCGCAAATTCGATGCCGAAATGACCTCCTACGGAATGCAATCCCTCTTTTCTGTCAAACTCCGCATCCTGCAGTGCGTATATCATGTCAAAACCCGCCTCCCAGAAGAGAAGGGAGAGTGCAAAGAGAATAACTCTCTCAGGAATCATTATGGTGTCCATTACAGCTATCCAGCCACCAAGCAAGGCAAAGGCTACGCTCAAGCCCAAGAAGTAGTGTGAGAGACAGGTATATCTCTTCAGGTAGGGATATACATAAGAGACGATTGCAGGGATTGGTGAAAGAAGAAAGGCGGTTTTGTTAATGAAAAAAGCGGAGATGAAGTAGATCAAAAGTCCAGCAATAGCAACTCCATAAGCTTCTCTGAGACTGATAAGGCCCGCAGGCAGATGTCTTTTTGCAGTTCTTGGATTCTTCGCATCTATCTCCCGATCTATTATCCTGTTGCACGCCATTGCAAAAGTTCTTAAGCCTGTGAAGGCAATGAGAATTAGAAACGCTATCCTAAGCGTTATTTCGCCAGCCAAAATTGCTCCAGCGTAGGCTATTGGTAAGGCAAAGAGTGTGTGTTCTATCTTCACGAACTCAAGGTAGAGCCTGAGTTTTCGCCACATCCAATCACGCTCATCACCTTTTCGTGAAGCTCCTTAAGAATCTTCCTTCTGTCTTCCATAAGCACCACATCTTCTTCTCCAAGAACGAAGAGATTGAAGGCAAATGGACTCGGATAAGGGGTTCTCACGATTCTGATCTCGATCTCCTTACCTACTCTTGAAAGATAATCCAACGCATTCCTTATTTCCATTGAATCCTCCATGATCTCTCTGTAAGTTTCCTTTAAAACTGGAAAGTCTGGATAGTAGCGCTTTAAAAAGCTTAGAATTGCATCCGCATTCAACTGCTGTTTCCAAACACTCTTCTCCCTTCCCAAGTAATTTCTGAGAACCATTAGACTCCTAACCGCAACATGTCTGAAGCGCCTTCTTAAAAGCTCAGTGTGATCGAGTGATCGAATCAAATGCTCTTCGAAATTCGGAATTATGAATAGCGACTCAATTTCAGTGTCGTTCAGGAATTTATATGGTGGAAGGATTAAAGCGAATCCGTTGTCGTTGACAACCATCTGAACATTGCAATTCTTCATCAGGCCAACTCTGTAAGCAAATACTCTCGAAATTGCGCTGTTAGCCCTTCTGCCAATTAGCGTGTGGAAGAAATAGTAGTTCTTTTCCCCTCCCTCAAACTTCTCTATGACGAGCTTCTTATCTGTCGGAATTTCGCTGAAGAGCTTCTGCTCTACAAAGAACCTGTAAAGAGCATTTGCTGACTTCTCATCTAAATCGTAGTTCTCCATAAGCCATTCAACGGCGGAATCAAGCCTTTTTTCCATCTCCCCTCTGAATTTCTGAATTCGGAGAGCGAGATCGTAGCTCAAAGGTAGCTGTTCACTGAACCAGCTTGGAACTGTTGGTTTTTCGCCTTCAACTTCCTCAACGATTATGTTCATCCCCTTTGATTTCAGATATCTGAAAGTTTTGCCAGCAAGTACAAAGATGTCTCCAACTACGAGCCTTTCAGCAAAATCTTCCTCTACTCTTCCAACCATCTTTCCCTCCTTCGTTATCACCCCCACCGCGACCTCATCGGGAATCGTTCCAATGTTGAGATAGTAGATCGGTCTAACCATCTTACCTCTTCTGCCAAATACACCTTCCTTTTCATCGAACCAGATCTTTGCATAGACATTTTTTCTTTCAAGCTCTGAAAAACGCCCAGAAAGATAGCGGAGAACAGAGACAAAATCCTCTCTGCTCAGATTTCTGTACGGGTAGGCATTTCTAACCACCGCAAGAGCCTCATCAACAGTCCATTTTCTTTCGATCGACATTCCAACCAAATGCTGGCAGAGAACATCAAGACAATTTTCTGGAATCCTTATTCTGTCCAGATTTCGATTCATTGCTTCCTTTGCAAGAACTGTGCACTCAACGAGATCGTCTGGGTCAAGAACTATGATTCTGCCTACTGAGACTTCGTGAAGCCTGTGTCCGCTCCTTCCAATTCTTTGCAAAGCTCTGTTAATGCTCTTTGGTGAGCCTATGAGGATCACAAGGTCGATATAGCCTATGTCAATTCCAAGCTCAAGGCTTGTTGAGGAGACGACGCACTTCAGCTTTCCCTCCTTCAGCTCATTTTCAACCTCAAGCCTGACTTCTTTTGAAAGAGAACTGTGGTGGGCTCTTATCGGTTCCTTTATCCTTTTCTTAAGATGGTAAACGACTCTCTCGGTAGCGCTTCTTGTATTTGTGAAGATCAGCGTTGTCTTCGAATTCCTCACAAGTTCTGCGATTGTATCGTATAATCTTTCGTTTATCTCTTCTGCGGACAGATTGAAGAAGTCGCTGATCGGGGATAAAACCTTGATGTCTGTTTTTTTCTCAAATGTGACATCCGCAACGACGCAGTCTCTTTCAACTCCATATTCGTATCCAACGAGAAATCTTGCAACCTCCTCAAGCGGAGCTATTGTCGCAGAAAGACCTAATCTTACCATTTTTCCAAGCTGAATCCTCTGAAGTCTCTCCATCGAAAGCGAAAGGTGAACGCCACGTTTGTTCTCTGCCATAGCGTGCACTTCGTCAACTATAAGGAACTTCACATTCCTCAAGGCCTTTGAAAACTTTGGACTACAGAGAGTAATCGCGAGCGTTTCCGGGGTTGTGATCAATATGTGCGGAGGTTTTTTCATCTGCCTCTGCCTCTCCGCAGTCTCGGTATCGCCAGTCCTAACTGCAACCCTTATCTGATCAAGCTCGATTCCTTTTTTCTCTGCAAGCTCGTATATTTCCTTAAGTGGCTCTTCAAGGTTCTTTTTTATATCATTGTTCAGGGCTTTAAGAGGGGAAACATAGACAACGTGAACCTCGTCGCTCAGCTCACCCTTTTCTGCCTTGTGAAGGAGCATGCTGAGTGAAGACATGAAAGCTGCGAGCGTCTTTCCACTACCAGTTGGCGAGGTGATCAAAACGTTTCGTCCCAAATGGGATTCAACGATTGCGAATCTCTGTGGTGGAGTGAAAGTTTTAAAATTCGACAGAAACCACTCTCTGAGCAAGGGGTGCATTACAGAAAGTATCTCAGAGTCGCTGTAGGGTTTCCCGTAAATGATCATTCAGAAGATCTTTGCGAAATTGCAGAAAAAACTATCCTTAGATGAGCAAAATTTTCGAGGCCATCAAAGTGATTTAACTCTGATGGAAAGCCAAATATATACCCTGTTAGCTATAATCTTTTGATGAGAATCAAAACAGGAATTCCGGGAATGGATGAAATACTCAACGGCGGAATTCCGGAGAGAAATGTTGTTTTACTCAGTGGAGGACCCGGGACTGGGAAGACCATCTTTGGACAGCAGTTTCTCTGGCATGGATTGCAAAACGGTGAATCCGGGATCTATGTCGCTTTGGAAGAGCACCCTGTCCAGATTCGCCAGAACATGGCAGCTTTTGGCTGGAATGTTAAAAGCTTTGAAGAGGAAGGGAAGTTTGCTTTGGTTGACGCCTTCACAGCGGGTATTGGTAAATCAAAAGAATTCGAAAAATATATCGTTCAGGATCTCGCGGACATCAGGGAACTGATGGATGTTCTGAGAACTGCGATAAAGGATCTGAATGCCAAGAGAGTCGTAATAGACTCGGTCACAACACTTTACATTAACAAACCTTCAATTGCAAGGAGCATAATATTGCAGTTGAAAAGGTTTCTCGCGGGAATGGGGTGCACTGCCATATTCGTCAGTCAGATAAGCGTTGGAGAAAGGGGTTTTGGTGGGCCGGGTGTTGAGCACGGTGTTGACGGCATAATTCGACTTGATCTTGACGAAATAGATGGTGAGCTAAAGAGATCGATCGTTATATGGAAGATGAGGGGCACGAGCCACTCGATGAAGAGACACCTGTTTGAAATAACCTCAAAGGGAATTGTTGTCTATCCCGATAAGATCTTGAAACTGAGGTGATAGAATGGAGGAAATTCCTTTCAGCCCAATAAGCAGAGAGGAAATCCACAAGCTCGAAAGCATTTTGCTTTTTGCAACCCTCTTCCGACCTGAAGTGATGGAAATGATAAGAAGTTCTGCAGAGAGGCTTACCTGGGTGGACAGCTTGGCTGTGGCAGCTGGAGCTATTGCGAGAGAGAAGGCAAGGATGAGCGTTTCGGAAATAGCTAAAGAGCTTGGAAGAACCGAGCAGACGATCAGAAAGCACTTAAAAGGAGAAACTAAAGCGGGACAGGTTGTCAGAGAGACATAC
>JASKJN010000009.1 GCA_030153385.1 Archaeoglobaceae archaeon | reverse complement strand
CAGCCAGAATATCGCATGCAAGGTCAACACGAGCGCACATGTTTTCATAGACAAGGAATTCTTGCTTAAAGAACAGCCAGAAGTTATCTTTCTGGATCTCGGTAATCTTTTCCTGGTTAAGGAGGACTACTCAAAGGACAGGAGTTTTTACCAATCGCTAAATGCATTCAGAGATGGAAAAGTATACGGAATTTATTCCTTCAACTTCTACAATACCAACGTCGAGCAGGCTTTGGTTGACAGCTACTGGGTAGGCAAGGTTCTTTATCCGGAAAAGTTCGAAGATTTGAACATGAAGGAAAAGGCGAATGAAATATACCAGTTCTTCGTTGGCAAGGCAATTTACGACGATATTGCCTCAAAATACGGAGGACTAGGGGTTATCGATGTTGGTAGCTGGTGAATACAAAAGACTTCTGTGGAAAAGGATATCATTCGGGATACTTCTTATTTTTCTACTCATTTTCTTATCCGCAGTAGCGCTGGGGCTTGGAGCATACCAGATGTCGGTGAAAGAGCTTTTTAATGCGATTTTAGAAGGAAGTCCTGTTCTATGGAATGTTAGAATTCCAAGAATAGTTTCTGCGATTTTTGTCGGAGCGAGTCTGGCTATCGCGGGGGCAGTTATGCAGTGCATTCTCAAAAATCCGCTTGCTTCTCCGTTCACGCTTGGCATATCACAGGGTGCTGCATTTGGAGCGGCGATTGCCATAGTCTACCTCGGAGCGGGTCAAATGCACAGGATTGGCGAAAATCTGACGATCTTTAACCCTTACCTGGTTCCATTATTTGCTTTCTTTGGCTCTTTAATCAGCGCATTCGTGATCTTGGCAATTGCAAAGCTTCGGGACTTGACACCAGAGGCTATAATCCTTGCCGGCGTTGCAATGTCTGCATTATTCCAAGCGGGAGTCATGCTGATCCAGTATTTCGCAACCGACGTCCAGGTAGCCTCGATCGTCTTCTGGACTTTTGGAGACGTTGGAAGAGCGAGATGGATTGAAATTTACCTTATAATCGCCACATTCCTCCTTTGCTTCACATACTTCTTTTACCATCGGTGGGACTACAACTCGCTTTTAGCGGGAGATGAAACCGCTATTTCGCTCGGTGTGAATCCGCAGAGACTGAGACTCGAGGGGATGCTACTTTCATCCCTCTTAACCGCAGTCTGCGTGTCCTTCACAGGTATAATCGGATTCATCGGTTTAGTTTCTCCGCACATCGTTAGGCTTGTTATTGGAGGGGACTACAGATTCCTGATTCCCACAAGTGCATTTGTTGGAGCGATAATTTTGTTAGCCTCAGACACGCTTGGACGGCTTGTGATCTCTCCCGTAATAATCCCGGTTGGTATAATCACCTCCATAATAGGCGCTCCAATGTTCATCTATCTTCTTTTGAGAGGTGGTAGGAATGTTAGAGGTTGAAAACATCAACTACTCCTATAGTAATAAAGACGTTCTAAAAGAAGTAAGCTTTTCTTTGGGTGAAGGAGAAATCCTTTTCATCATCGGGCCAAACGGAAGCGGAAAGACAACGCTTTTGAAATGCCTGAATGGAATTTTAAAGCCAAAAGGAGCGGTTTTTGTTGAGAAAATAGACTTGAGAAAGCTATCTCAGAAAGAAATAGCAAAAAAGTTCGGCTATGTTCCGCAAAGGGGAGAAATTAGCTTTTTAACAGTCTTTGATGCGATTCTTCTTGGTAGAAGACCATACATAGGCTGGGAGGCAAGCCGGAGAGATATAGAGATAGTTGAAGAGACGATAAGAATGCTGAAAATTGAACACCTTGCATTCAGGATGCTGAATGAGCTTAGCGGTGGAGAGCTTCAGCTCGTGCTGATCGCAAGAGCCTTTGCTCAGGAGCCAAAATATTTGCTTCTCGATGAGCCAACAAACAATCTCGACATAAGGAACCAGATCGAGGTGATGAGAATTATAAAGAATGTGGTCAAGGAGAAAAGGATTTCAGCGATCATTACAATGCATGACATAAATCTCGCTTTAAACTATGCTGAAAAAGTTCTCGTGCTTAAGGATGGGAAGATCTTTGCATTCGGTGGCAGAGAGAGCATCAACGAAGAAGTGCTTAGTGCAGTCTATGGCATTAGGGCGGAGATCGTAAAGTACGATGGCAAAATTCTCTTCGTTCCTGAACTTTAAGTTAAAACGCTTGGATATGCCTACCGGCAAATTTTTTGCAAAGCACAACCAGCGCGGAGAAAAAGTTAAAAAATTTGTGATCAATTGGACTTAAATAATAAATGCAATTGGCTGCTCATGCTATTCGGTAATTTTTTAAATCGCGATGTTTCGAAAATCTCTTAAGTATTCGTTGATGACTAACACTAATGCCGCCGTAGCTCAGCTGGTGGAGCGTGTGGCTGTTAACCACATGGTCGCAGGTTCGAATCCTGCCGGCGGCGTTTCCGATTTTGAAATCAGAACATAAGCCTGCTGGATCTGGGATTTCGAGCCTTCAACGAGCCTTTCTATGAATTTCGAGATGTTAGAGACGTTTTCCTTTAGCCAGTCATAAGCTTCTTTAGAAATCCTAACGTGCAAGTCCTTTCTGCTGGCTTCTTTTGGATTTTGGAGCCTTTCTCTGATTCTTACTTTCCCTCTGTCCTTCAAAGTCCTTAAATTATTTCATCAGATATGAGCCTTTTGCAGATCTTTGCTTTAACATAAAACCTAACTTAAATCAAGAATTTTTCAGATTCGTTACAAAATCCTGAAACTACTGCAACACATGTATAAACTGACTACCCAAAACAAATATATGTCATAAAGTTATTACAACTATATATGATGCTCGTTCTGTATCCCGATCTGAATTTATGTGTCGGCTGTAAGACGTGCGAAATTGCATGTGCGATCGAGCACTCTAAGGGAAAAAATCTCATCTCAGCAGTGATGGAAGGTGTCAAGCCCCGCATGGATGTTGTTTTCGTTGGCGTCCCTGTTCCCATGAACTGCAGGCACTGCATCGATGCTCCCTGTCTTGGAGTGTGCCCTACGGATGCGATCGAAAGGAGCTCTAAAGGCCCCGTCATAATCGATCAGTCTAAGTGTATCGGATGTAGAAGCTGTGCCATCGTCTGCCCCTTTGGAGCAATTCGTTTCGAAAGAACCGCATTCAAATGCGATCAGTGTGTCGATCGGCTCGAGAAAGGAAAAATTCCAGCATGTGTTGAATTCTGTCCAGTTGGTGCATTAAAATTTGAAAAAGTCGATGAACTTTCGGCTAAAAGAAAAATAGAAGCTGCAAAGTTCTTTGTTGAAGGAAAGGAGGAAGCCAAGAAATCAACAGTACGACTTAAAGATGTTGTCTGGTTTGTGAGGTGGTAATTATGGGAGAAAAAACAATCCAAAAAGATGCCAAAATTATGATTGAAAAGCTGAAGAAAGAAGGTATCGACCTCGTGTGGGATAGATTGGAAAAACAGGAACCTCAGTGTGGATTCTGCGCCCTCGGTTTGAGCTGTAGAAACTGTGCCATGGGTCCCTGCAGGATTAATCCCTTTGGAGATGAACCGCAGAAAGGCGTATGCGGAGCGGATGCAGACATAATAGTGGCGAGGAATCTCGCAAGAGCTGTAGCTTCTGGTGCCGCATCTCACAGCGATCATGGGAGAGATTTAGTCGAGGTTTTGGCATTGGTTGGAAAAATAAAAGCATACTCTGTGAGAGATGGGGAGAAGTTGAAGAGATTGGCGCAGGAGTACGGGATTGATACTTCAAAAAGCGTTGAAGAAATCGCCCATGAACTTGCAGAATCGATGATGGAGGATTTTGGCTCGAAGAAAGAAAGGATTCAGATGATTGACAGAGCCCCCAAGAGAAGATTGGAAATTTGGGAAAAGCTCAGAATAATCCCAAGGGGAATTGACAGAGAAGTTGTTGAGCTTATGCACAGGACACACATGGGTGTTGACAACGATCCAGTCAACATCCTTCTCCAGTGCATGAGGGCTTCTTTAGCAGATGGATTTGGAGGTTCCATGATCGCCACAGAAGTCTCGGACATCCTTTTCGGAACACCGCAGCCGAAAGTGTCAACGATCAACCTCGCAACCCTCAAGAAGAATGAAGTGAACGTGATTCTTCACGGACACAATCCCATTGTATCGGAAGCTGTGGTGGAAGCTGCCTCCGATGAAGAGATCACAAGACTTGCAAAAGAAGCAGGAGCGGATGGCATAAATCTCGCGGGACTTTGTTGCACTGGAAATGAAGTTCTTATGAGGAAAGGTATTCCAATGGCAGGAAATCATCTGCTACAGGAGCTTGTCATCGGAACCGGGGTTGTGGATGTGATAATCGTTGACTACCAATGTATAATGCCCGGAATTGTGGATGTAGCAAAATGCTATCATACAGCCGTGGTCACAACATCTCCGAAAGCGAAGTTTAAGGGAGCAATTCATATAGAGTTTACGCCTGAAAATGCTGATGAAAAAGCAAGAGAAGTTCTAAAGCTTGCGATAGAGAGATTCAGAAAGAGAAATCCAGATTTCATAAAAATCCCAGATGTTAAGCCAATGGAGTTGATGACAGGGTTCTCAGTAGAAGCTATAGTTAAGGCACTTGGAGGGACTCTTCAACCCCTCATCGATGCTATCAAGGAAGGTAGCATAAAGGGAGTTGTCGGATCTGTTGGTTGCAACAATCCAAAGGTAAGGCAAGATTACGGACACACGGTACTTGCGAAGAAGTTGATAGAAAATGATGTTCTCGTTTTGGATACTGGATGTGCCGCCGTTGCGGATGCGAAAGCTGGTCTGAAAAGGATGGGGAGTGCGAATCTTGCCGGAGATGGGCTGAAAAAGGTATGCGAGGCCCTTAAAATCCCGCCGGTTCTTCACGTCGGCTCCTGTGTTGATAACTCAAGAATTCTCGTCGCATTGTGTGCCCTTGCAAACGAATTGGGTGTTGATATAAGCGATCTGCCTGCAGCCGGAGCGGCAATGGAATGGTATTCCGAGAAGGCCATTGCGATCGGAACTTACTTCGTTAGCTCAGGACTTCTCGTGGTATTGGGCGTTCCACCGCCGATACACGGAAGCCAGTTGGTGCTCGATGTTCTGACTAACAAAGTGGAGGAGCTGACTGGGGGTAAATTTGTCGTCGAGCCCGATCCTGAGAAGGCGGCTGAGGTGATAATAAAGCACATTGATAAAAAACGAAAGAAGCTCGGAATTTAAAGGTGATTCAATGGAATTTTTAATCAATTCTCTTCTTGATATACAAAACAGATACGGATATCTACCGAAAGAGGAGCTTAAAAGAATTTCAAGCAAATTTAACGTTCCCATCAGCAGGTTGTACTCCATAGCCACATTCTATTCAGCTTTTTCCCTAAAACCTCCTGCAAAGCATAAGATCAACATCTGTAAGGGAACCGCTTGTGTGATCAAGGGATCAGAGGTTCTAGAGGATGCTATAAGGGGATATGTTGATGGGGTTAATCTAGGTTACGAGCCGATAAGATGTTTCGGTGCATGTAGCATGGCTCCCGTTGTTGTGATCGATGGAGAAATTCACGGAAAGATGACCATAAGCAGACTTCGAAAGCTGGTCGAGAGGGGGTTGGAAGGTGGATCTACAAAAACTTAAGGAGAAGGGGATCTGCTCGTTATACGGCGAAAGGATTACGGTGGGAACATCCACTTGCGGAATCGCTGCCGGTGCCTTAAAGGTAAAAGAGTCTCTTAACGCCAAAGGAGTTGGATGTCTGGGATTTTGCTCTGCCGAACCCCTTGTTTCTGTCCAGGAGGATGGAAAGGCTCCGATCGTTTACAGAAATGTTAAGGAACTTGAAAAGGCCGAAATTTTAGGATGGTTCTATCCTTGGGAATTCTCTCCGCTTGAAATCGATCATCCGGAACTTGAAGGGCATCACAACCTCCCCCATCTAAGGGAGCACCCCTTCTACAGAAAGCAAGTGAAGATCGTTTTGAGAAACTGCGGTGTGATTGAACCGCTCAGTATTGAGCAGTACATCGCCATGGGAGGATACCACGCCCTTCAAAAAGCTCTCGAAATGAAACCTGAAGAGATTATTGAAGAGATAAAAAAATCGGGATTAAGAGGAAGGGGCGGAGCGGGGTTCCCAACAGGAATGAAGTGGGAAATAGCACGGAAAAATGAGGGGGAGAAGTTTGTAATATGCAATGCGGATGAAGGAGATCCGGGAGCTTACATGGACCGAAGTGTTCTTGAGGGAGATCCATTCAGCGTGATAGAGGGAATGACAATAGGTGCATACGCTGTAGGTTCGAATAAAGGCTTCATCTACGTTAGAAACGAATATCCACTGGCTGTTAGAACTCTTGAGGAAGCTGTTAAAATTGCAAAAGATAACGGATTTCTGGGTGAAAATATAATGGATTCCGACTTTTCCTTTGAGATTCATATTGTTAAAGGGGCTGGTGCCTTTGTTTGCGGAGAAGAAACCGCCCTGATCGCATCGATTGAGGGATATCCGGGTGAACCAAGAATAAGGCCCCCTTATCCTGCTGAGAAAGGTCTCTGGGAAAAACCAACCGTGATAAATAACGTGGAGACCTGGGCAAACATCCCTGTGATAATATTGAAGGGCTGGAAGTTTTTTGCATCCTTTGGAACAGAAAAAAGCAAGGGAACAAAGGTTTTTTCTGTAGTAGGGAAGGTAAAGAACACCGGGCTGATCGAAGTTCCAATGGGGATTTCGCTGAGGGAGATAGTTTTGGAGATCGGGGAAGCAGACGATGTGAAGGCTGTGCAGACAGGGGGGCCGACGGGAGGATGCGTACCAGTTGAACTGATGGATGTTCCCGTTGATTACGAAAGGCTGGTGGAATTGGGTTCTGTCATGGGTTCTGGAGGATTAGTGGTTATTGGTAACGATTCGTGCATGGTTGACGTTGCCAAATACTTCTTGGAGTTCACAAAGGCTGAGTCATGTGGTAAATGTATTCCCTGCAGACTCGGATTGAACGAGATGTTTGGAGTAATTCTGAGGATCACACAAGGTGAAGGGAGTCAAGAAGATATCGAAAGACTTGAAAAGCTTGCCGATATCGTTGCTACAGCCTCTCTCTGCGGTTTGGGAAAGACGGCACCAAATCCACTTTTAACGACTTTAAAGTATTTCAGGGAGGAGTATTTAGAGCACATTAGAGGGAGATGTCCTGCTGGTGTGTGCAGGGCACTTGTGAGATACAGTATTTTGCCTGAGAAGTGCGTTTCATGCGGTTTGTGTGAGATCAACTGTCCAGTCGGTGCGATCAAAAAGACAGACGATGTTTTTTCGATAGATCAAGATCTGTGCATAAAATGTGGGTCATGCTTTAAAGTCTGCAAATTCGATGCGGTGGAGAGAATATGAGAATTGAAGTAGATGGCACGATATTTGATGTAAAAAAAGGTAATCTTCTGGAAATTCTTCTAGATCTCGGCTTTGAAATACCACATATCTGCTATCACAAAGCGGTTGGAAGCTATGGTGCATGTAGACTCTGTATAGTAGAGATTGAAGTTAACGGAGAGTGGAGGGTTGTAACCTCCTGCTCCACAGACGTTAGAGGTGGTATGAAGGTTAGGACGAACTCAAAGAGGATTGAAGATCTCAGGAAAGGGATAATCGAGCTTCTTGCAAAATACACATCATCGGATCTTGTGGAGAATTTGGCCTCCCGCTACGGCATAGCTGTTGAGGGAGAAAGAAGGTGTATTCTCTGTGGATTGTGCGTTAACGTGTGCTCGATTATGGGAGCCCATGCGATCTCCTTTGAAGGAAGGGGTATCGAAAAAAGGGTCTCACCTCCCTTCGAAATTGAGACCGAAATCTGTAGAGGTTGCCTCGCATGTGTGAACATCTGTCCAACGGGAGCGATAAGATTTGATGAAAAGGGGGAGATCGTTGTTGAAAAGCTGATCGTTGCCCATCATGAAATGTTAGAGTGCAGTATCTGCGGAAGGTTCGTTATTTCTAAAAAGCATGCAGAGAGCCTTGGAATGATGGAAATAATTTGCGATAGGTGTAAGAGGCAGATCGCTGCTCGCGAATACGCTAAATCTATGAAGATCGAATAATTTAGCTCTGACAGAATTGGATCTGGTCTTTGAAAAGCTTCTATAAGTTTCTAAGACAAAGAATTCTCTTTTTCCGACTGTTAACCGGACGTCTCCATTGTATTGCATTTACTGCATCCCCCATACAACAGAGAAGTTCTGCTACGTCTCTTTCTATTCTTCACAATTAAGTAGGCTACCGATAAAGCAATTAGGATAATGAGAACTACCAAGATGTCAATCGGTATAGAAACTACTGGATTGCGGAGAAGGAAGTATATTCAGAGGCAAGGTAAGAGGCGTAAGATTTTGTTTATGAGAGTCCAGAGGAAACTCTTAATGCATTTTTTCTCCACTTACTAACTCTACATCCAAAAATAACTTCTGAGCACCGCTTAAGTCTAAGAAATAGAACTCCAATTCCTGGTTTTCCGCATCTGTGAGGTATATCTTAAGAAGATACCTCGCCTGCCCATTACAGCGAGTGCTGAAACACCTTAATCGATTGTTCCTTTCTCCGATTTTAACCATTTTCCTTTGCTTCCTTTCTTAATATTTTCAAGATAAACGATATAATTTCTGATGGCGTCCCTTAAAATTTAGGGGTGTGAAATATAACCATATTCTGGATTCTTTTTAATGAAGTTTCTTAACCATAACCAAGTTTAGCCAAGATTAACACCTTGGATCAATTGGGAAAAACTTAAAAAGCTAAGACTTGAGCAGAGGGAAGAGGTGAGAGATTGAGGCTAACTGAGATCGCATTCATTTTAGCGATGCTTGCCTTGATATCTCTGGGAATTTTTGGAGCTTATCAGATGCACTTCCAAACAATCATGCCAGTGGAGCCCTTTGAAAGTGCTCTTGGGATTCCGTGGAGAACTCTCGTAGCACTATACGTTTTTCTTGTGCTCATAGGCACCGCTGCGATAGCTTCAGCTGCAGAGATTCTGCATATAAGACAGCTTGAGGTTATTGTGAAGGATGCGATAGTAATTGCAGTCATCTCAATTGCTGTAGGACTTCTTACAATTGCAGTAGACCTCGAAAGGATAGAAAGGGGAGCATATGCATTGCTGGGACATGCAAATCCAACGAGCGTGATGTACTGGATGATCATGTTTTACGTCCTCGAAGTCGTTTTTCTGGTGATAGAGGGTTGGTTCTACTTTAGAGCGGATCTTCTGGCACAATCGAAGCAGAGGGGATTTAAAGGCTTTTTAGGAAAGCTCCTCTCACTCAAGTTTATCGGTGACTTTCTGCTGAAGATCGAGATCGTTGAATCTCAGAGATTGCGTAGATTGGGCAAATTCCTCGTCAATCCGAACAGAGAGCTTGACATGAGCTTTGCAATGCCTATCGGAGTTGTGGCACTGATAACGGCGATATTGGCATACAGCAACTTGGGAGCACTTTTCAGCGCACCCTACATTCCACTGTGGCATGATGCGACCACTCCGATATACTTTATAATATCTGCAATAATAGGTGGTTCTGCAGTTCTTATACTCTCTGCAGTCATAACTTCTTCGCTCAAAGGCTCAAGTGAAAAAATATTAGCGCTACCTGTCCTAAAGAATCTCCTCGCCTTTACGCTTATAATTGCGATCCTATTCAATGCCTGGAAGTTCATAATCGTTGGCTATCCCGGTGTGAATCAACCAGCGAGCGAAGCGGTGAGGAACATTCTTTTCGGAAGCTATGCTTTCAACTTCTGGATCCTTGAATTGACTGTTGGTATGCTCATTCCGCTATTCCTGCTTCTCTTTGCTGGCAATAGGATAAAAGCGATCTTCATTTCTGCTCTATTCGTGATAATCGGACTCTTCGTCTTCAGAATTGACTTCATTTTTGGTGGCCAAGTCGGGAAGAACATCTCTGGAATTTCGATCCCAACCCAAGTTCATCCCTTTGAAGCTATGTTCGCCATCGGAGCCTTGGCTTTGGCCCTACTGGCTTATTATCTAGTTTACAAATTCCTTCCAATGGAGGTGGAGCATGCTTCGTAGAGAGTTTCTGAAGACTCTGCTTGCTATTCCATTTATTCCAGCAATCTCTATGCCAGCGAATTCTAGGAATGCAGGAAGTGTTGCGATGGTGATCGACGTCGAGAAGTGCATTGGCTGTGGGAAGTGTGTGATTGCATGCAAAACAGAGAATCATGTGCCGATGGAGCTTCCAATATCGAGAACGTGGATCGAAGGTTATCTTGACGGCAGAAAGATAGTTATGAATACAAATGAGAACCCGTTTCTGAATTCGAAGGCTAAAAATGGTTTCTATGTTCCAAAGCTGTGCAACCACTGTGCAAATGCCCCATGCGTAAACGTCTGTCCAGTTTACGCAAGATTCCACACGAAGGAGGGAATAGTTCTCGTAGACAAGGAAACATGCATTGGATGCAAGTATTGCATAACCGCCTGCCCTTACGGTGCAACATTCGTGAATCCTGAAGAGAAAGTCACGGACAAGTGCACTTTCTGCTACCACAGAATTACAAAGGGTTTAAAGCCCGCATGTGTTTTAGTCTGCCCAACAGGTGCAAGAAAATTCGGTGAGCTGAAAGAAGGAAGTGAAATCTACGAGCTTCTGAAAAATAGCCGAGTCAGAGTTCTAAAGCCTGAGGCTGGGACTTTGCCAAGAGTCTTTTACATAAACCTCGATGCGGTGGTGGATCTATGAGGCCATATTTGCTCGTGCTGATCTTTGCAATTGCTGTTTATGGAGTGGTTTTAGCCTACACATTTGGAATTTCACCCATCGTAAAGGAGAACAGCATAGAAAGCTGGAATCAAAAAGAGGCAAGCAGAGCTCCAGTATATGTGCAGAGCGACGCATGCAAGCAGTGCCACTTGGATGTATTCACCGCGAGCACTTCTGGAAATCACTCCACGGTTGAATGCTCCGCTTGTCATGGATCCGGGAGAGAGCACGCAAGTTTAAGAACTGCGGAAAGCATTCTCATTGAAGATACAAGGGATGCCTGCATGATCTGCCACAAGAACATCGCTGGAAGGAACATAGCAACGGTGGACGAAAGCCATGGAAGTGGCGTGAGATGTTCCTACTGCCATGATCCTCATTCCGCCAACATAAGCGAATGATCCATGTCGTCCTTGTTGAACTCAAGATCCCTGAGAACGTTGGCTTCATAGCCCGCCTTGTAAAAAACTTTGGATTCGAAAAACTCTACCTTTACAATTGCAAAGTAACGGAGGAGAGCTTCAAAACCTCAGCAAATGCAAGGGACGTGCTTGAGAATGCAGTAGTTGTTGATGACCTTTTTTCATTCCTTTCAAAATTCAATTTGATCGTTGGCACCACTGGGATCTCTGGCGGGGATTACAGGTTCTTCAGAAAGCCTTTATTGACTCCAGAAGAGCTTTTGGAATATCTCGAAGGCGAAGTTGCGGTTCTTTTTGGAAGAGAAGACTTCGGGCTGTTGAACGAGGAGATAGAAAGGTGTCATCTGCTCGTGAAGATTCCAACGAGCGATGCTTATCCCGTGATGAACGTCAGCCATGCAGCAGCGGTTCTACTCTACTTCCTAAGTAAGAAGAGCTTGCCGAGAGTAGAAAATCTTGCAAAGGCTGAAGAACTGGAAATACTGATCGATAAAGTATCAGAATTGCTTGATCTAGTAGGATTTCCAAAGCAAAGAGAAAGAAGGGAACTTGTTACACTTCGAAGAGTTCTTGGGAGGGCAAGACTGAGAGATTATGAGCTTCAGACTCTATTCGGCATCTTTGGCCGAGCTCTGAGTGCAATTGAGAGGCTGATGAAAAAATATTAATATCCAATAGATTTTCATTATGAAAACTTTGATTCTTGCGGGTGGCAAGGGAACGAGACTCTGGCCTTTGAGCAGGGAGCTCATGCCGAAGCAGTTTATAAAAATCTTTGATGGCTTAAGTTTATTCCAGAAGACATTGCAAAGGGCACTGATTTTTTCTAAGCCTGAAGATATATTCATAGTAGCAAACAGGGAATATAAATTCCGAATTCTCGACGATCTCAGGGATTTGAACGTTGAGATACCAAAGGAAAACATATTCTTGGAGCCTCAGGCCAAGAGCACACTTCCAGCTATATTCTGGGTTTTGAGAAATAACTCTGGAAAATTCGCAATCCTGCCTTCTGATCACCTCATCGAAATTAACGAGGAATATAGGAATGCTTTCATCACCGCAGAGAAGCTTTCTGAGAAATTTTTGGTTACATTCGGCATCAAACCAACAAAGCCTCATACAGGCTATGGCTACATAAAGCCCTCCGAAAAGCTTGAAAACGGCTATATCGTGGACGAATTCAAGGAGAAACCTGATTTAGAGAAGGCAAAAGAATTTGTCGAAAAGGGTTATCTCTGGAACAGCGGAATGTTCTTCTTCGACTCAAAAATATTTGTAGAGGAGGTCAGAAAATTGGCTCCAGAGGTCTTTAGAGCTTTTGAGACGCATGCAGACATCGAGGAAGTATACAGCAACATTCCTGAATTATCTGTGGACTTTGGAATTCTTGAGAAGTCGAAAAAAGTGGCTGTTGTTCCGCTTTCAGTTAAATGGAGCGATATGGGGAGCTTTGATTCTCTATATGAGATTTTTGAGAAAGACGAGAATGGAAACGCCGTAATCGGGGAAAAACCAGTCAGCATTTCTTCCAAAAACAATTTGATTGTTGCTCAAAAGCTTGTAGCGACAATAGGTGTAGAGAATCTCATAATCGTCGATACGGAGGATGCTCTGCTGATTTCGAAATTAGGCGAATCTGAAAAAGTCAAAGACATCTACAAGGCCCTTTCAGCCAAAAACGACAGAAGAGTAGTGATCCACAGAACCGCATATCGTCCCTGGGGCTCATATACAGTGCTTGAGGAAGGTGAGAGATACAAAATAAAGAGAATTACGATCAAGCCCGGAAAAAGACTTAGCCTGCAGAGACACTACCATAGAAGCGAGCACTGGGTGGTTGTTAAAGGGACTGCGAGGGTTTATTATGGTGGAAAAGAGACGCTTCTTCGCCCTGGAGAGAGCACATTCATTCCAGCGGGAATTCTCCACAGACTTGAAAATCCTGGAAAGGTTGACCTTGAAGTAATTGAGACCCAGATCGGTGAATATCTCGAAGAGGATGACATAGAAAGGCTTGATGACGACTACGGAAGAGACTGATCAGCTCTTCGAGCTCAGCAGTGATATTAGAATAGATTCGACTTCTCCAAGGCTTTTCGATATTTTTCTGATCTCTTCTATGCTCAGCTCTCCCTTTTTTCCAATTGAAACGTCAACAAACATCCCTCTGCTAACAAAATCTCCGAATTTCCTTGGGGGCAGATAGCTTACAACTCTGTTACCTTTTGCGAGCTCTTCAGAATTCGTAACAACTTCAACTTTGAAACCGCAGTCAACGAGACAAAGCCAAAGGTTGCCAATCTTTCTTTTTGAGACAACATCGCCAGAGAAGAATCTTATAGCCTCGAAGATCTTCTGAATTTCACCCCCTTTTCATCAATTCTGGAAGCATCTCGATGTATTCAAGCCAGTATTCTGCAGTTATACCGTTAAAATCATTTTGCTGAATCTCCTTTCTCATCTTAGAAGCCATATCCGCGATTGCAAGCAGTTCTTCGAGTTTTGCAACCTCTTCAGCTGGCATGTAGCTGTACTTCACGACCTGGAGCTTTGTTTCGATTTCGCCTATCCTGGCAACAAACTCCTTCCTTCTTTGAACCCTTAACGAATTGGAGATTCTCTTAAGCTCCTCAACTCCTTTTTCTGCTAAAAGAATTCTGTAATCTCTTGGTTCCATTTTAATTCGCTTTTGGCAAGAGATATGAATTTTTTGATTGAAGCAATGATTTTATACAATGCCAAACTTTGCTCATGCAGATCGGTGTTATTGGAGCAAGCGTGTGCGATGAAGAAACCTATGAGATTGCTTTTCGCGTTGGTCAGCTTTTGGCTGAGAAGGGCTGTATTTTGATAAACGGAGGTCTTGGTGGGGTTATGGAGGCGAGTGCAAAAGGAGCGAAGAGTAAAGGCGGGATAACCGTCGGAATTCTTCCAAGAAAGATTAGCGAGGCGAATCCATTCATCGACATAAAGATCGCAACCGACATGGGACATGCGAGGAACATGATAATCGTCCACTCTTCCGATGCGCTAATTTCCATTGGAGGCGAATATGGTACTATTTCTGAGATAGCTATAGCATTGAAAGAGGGGAAGCCGGTGGCATCTCTTAGACCCCCAGTAGTTTTGAAGGGAATGAAGGTTTTTGAAAAGCCAGAAGATGCGATAAACTATATTCTTTCCTTTAGCAGGAGTCAATCTCTTTGAAATACTTTTCGAGAATTTTCTTCTGTGCTCTTCTCAGAATTTCCGAGACGGTGAACCTGCAATCCCAAAATGTTCCGCAATTTCTTCAAGCCTTATTTTCTTCGGAAAATCGAAGTAACCTTTTTCAAGAGCGAATCTCAGCACTTCTTCTTCTCTGAAAGTTATTTCGCTCTTACCTTCAGGTCTTCCCTTCTAAGTTATTTCAAATTCGACCTTTTGCGGATTCGAGCTTTTCGATCAGACTTAAAAAGTCCTCATCATTGCAGATGGTCTGCCAAATAACGTGATCTTTCTTAATTTCTACAGAAGTTATTATACAGCCCGATTCAAGTATTGGCAGTGCTACAAAACAGCTGTGCTCCCTAAGCAAGATCTTAGCATCTCTCTCTGAAGTTATTGCGAGCTCGCACTGTGGAGGGAGATTTGAAAGCAAATCCTCTATTTTTTTAGCCTTTACTCGGAGCAGGCTTCTTACAGTATCATCTTTTCTTGCGAAACCCTCTATTTTTACAATGCAGTTATTCACAACCTCTTTGAGCGAGCTGAGAGCGCATTTTTCTGGAAGCTTTGTTCTTATCTGAACTTCGAGCACAGCTCACGTTTTCTTTGAAAGATAAATCTTTTCGAAATTCTTAGGGAGCAAATTTATAAGGATTTAAATTAACTTATTTCATGGAATCGGAAAGAGTTAGCTACCATGAGAGTGTCAACGAAATGTATCAAAAAGTGAGTGCTGAAGGGGTAACGAATGTCGTTGATCGATTCAAAGCTCAGGAAAAGGGGAGATGTCCTTTTTGCAGTGTAGGTTTGAGCTGTCAACTTTGTAGCATGGGGCCTTGCAGGATTGGGAAGGAAAAGCCCTACGGAGCTTGTGGAATCGACGCTGCCGGGATGGTGATCAGAAACTTTGTCCACAAGAACATGCTCGGAACTGAAGCCTATACTTATCATGCGATAGAGGCTGCGAAGACTCTTAAGGCAACAGCGCTGAATAGGACGCCTTATGAGATAAAGGATGTTGAGAAGCTTAAGTGGTTCGCTAATATGCTTGGGATTCATGGGGATGACGTAAAAGAGCTTGCAAATAAAGTTGCGGACTTTGTAATAGCGGATTTAAGCTCGGTAGAGAGAAGCAAGCTTGTTGAAATTTTTGCCCCGGAAAAGAGAAATGAGGTATGGAAAAAGCTTGGAATAATACCTTCTGGCGTATTTCAGGAATTATTGACTGTGGGAACATCCGCAATGACAAATGTTGACAGCAACTATGTTTCATTAGCTAAGAAGAGCATGGCGATGAGCATCGCAACTTGCTTAGCAGGACAGTTATCTCTCGAGATAATCCAAGATATCCTTTTTGGAACACCGATGCCTCATGAAAGCCATGCGGATCTCGGAATTCTTGATCCGGAATTCGTTAATGTTGCAGTCGATGGCCATGAGCCCTTCGTAGCGGTAGCTTTGATAAAGCTCGCAGAGCGTGAGGAATTTCAGAGGAGAGCTAAAGAAGCTGGAGCGAAGGGTTTAAGGATAATTGGATTCATAGAGACTGGTCAGGAGGTTTTACAGAGAATTGACAGTCCAGTTTTTGCTGGAATAGTGGGAAACTGGATCGTTCAGGAATTTGCCCTGGCAACAAGTTGCATCGATGTTTTTGCAGCAGATATGAACTGTGCCCTCCCCTCATTGCCAGAATACCAGCGCTATGGCGTTAGGATCATTCCTGTGAGCAAGGTCGTGAGATTTCGCGGAATAAACGAAGCGATGGACTACGAGCCTGAAAAGGTTGAAAAAATAGCTGAAAAGCTTATCGAGATGGCCATAGAGAATTTTAAGAAAAGAGATAAAGATAAGGCCTTGCGAATTCAGAAAAAGCAGAAAATACTCGTCGGCTTCTCAACAGAAGCTATTCTGAAGGCTTTGGGTGGAAATCTTGATCCGCTGCTGAATGCAATAAAGAGTGGAGATATAAAGGGAATAGTTGCCCTTGTTAGCTGTACAACACTCAAAAATGGTCCGCACGATTACAACACGGTAACTATCGCCAAGGAGCTGATAAAGAGGGGCATCTTGATCCTTTCAATGGGATGTGGGAATGCTGCACTGCAGGTTGCTGGTTTGACTTCGCTTGATGCAATCGAATTGGCTGGAGAAGGGCTGAAAAAGGTATGCAGAGCACTTGGAATTCCGCCTGTTCTCAGCTTTGGCACCTGCACAGACGTTGGGAGATGCGCTTATTTGGTCAGACTGATAGCGGACGCTTTGAATGTTGACATTCCACAGCTACCAATCGCTGTTACCGCCCCGGAGTATATGGAACAAAAGGCAACTATAGATGCGGTATTTGCATTGGCTTACGGAATCACAACCCACGTATCGCCAATTCCTCCAATAACTGGAAGCGAGGATGCTGTCAAACTTTTAACGGAAGATCTCGAGAGCCTGACTGGCGGAAAAGTTCTGGTTGAAGAAGATCCGATAAAGGCGGCAGAGCTCATAGAAAAGGTTATCCTGAGCAAGAGAGAAAAGCTCGGATTAAACTAAATTTTTTAAGTGGGGTCGGTGGGATTTGAACCCACGACTTGCGGGTCTCTTCGGGTCAGCGCTCCAATGGATCATCACGCCTCAGCAGACCCACAACTCATCACACCACTGGAGCCCGCCGCGCTTCCTGACTACGCCACGACCCCCTACGTGTGTTTGTCGCCTTACTGAAATATAATGCTTGCGCTGTTCTAAGCTTTATGCCTTGGTTTCGATCATGACTTGACTAAGGATTATTATTACGAAGAGGGAATTTACGGGTCTGAAATCTAAATTGGAATTGCTCGAATAAAAACGCTGTGAAAATCCTTCCTTTGCTTCTTTAGAAGAGCTGTAAAGGGCTATTGCTTCTGTGGCATACTTCAACGCTTGAAAGTCTTCCATGAAAAGCTGCGAGTAGAAGAACCTCTTTCCAGAAGCTATAACATCGAAAGCGTAGCTCGCTATCTTTCTTGCAAGCTTTTCAGTTTCAGATTCAAGCTGATCGTCTGGAACAACTTTGTTCACAAGCCCTATTCTCAAAGCTTCTTCAGCCGTTATCGCTTCTCCCGTAAATCCAAGCTCAAAAGCTTTCTTTCTTCCAACATTTCTGCTTACGAAAGCTATTGGTGTGAAGCAGAATAAGCCAATTTTTATGCCGGGGGTTGAGAATCTTGCGTTATCGCTCGCAACAGCAAGATCGCATGCTGCCACAAGCTGACAGCCAGCTGCTGCAGCGTTTCCGCGAACCATTGCAATGTAAACTTGTGGCGAATTTCTTATTGCAAGCATAACTTCGTAGCATTTAAGGAAGAGCCTTTCAACATCTATTGGATGAGCATTGAGGATTTCTCTCAAATCGTGTCCAGAAGAGAAGTCTTTTCCAGCTCCTTTCAGAACAACAACCTTCACGTCTCTTTTCTTTGAGATGCCTTCTATGAGTTCCTTAAGCTCTTCAAGAAGCTCCATTGAAAGTGCGTTCCTTTTTTCTGGTCTATTCAGCGTTATAAAGCCTACGCCGTCTTTTTCATCGTAGATCAGGTCCTTCATAGATAGCGATATAATGGCAATATTAAAAGCTTTTTGATTTTTAAATTTCAAAGAAGTTATATAAGGATAAAATTGTTTTTAAAACCTTTAGTAGAATTGGACATTCTTTTCCAAACTTTTCCAGCATCTTACTGCTTTGAATAGTGGTCTCTGGAAACTGGTTTAAAATGCGAGAAGATGAGCGAATGAAGCTTTGAAGCTTTGCGATGGTTCTTGTTAGATGTCTCGGGCTCGATCTGAAGCCGATTGTTAAGTATCTTGAGCTCTCAAAGCGTCAGCGAGTACAGAGGTTGAAGCTGATAGAGATTGAAATAAAATCGATGTTTGAAGAAATTAGCTAAATATTTTTCCCGAGCTCTTTCAGTATGTTGAGAAGCATCCCCATAGCTTTCTTCACATCCGGATCTCGCATGGCTTTTAGCACATCCAAGACTCCTGCAGGTTCTGGTTCTTTTTCACATCTGCAAATCGCATCACCGATGGTGTTGAAAAGCATCATCGCCTTATCGTTCGTAAACTTCGCAGAGAGAAGGCCAAGGTTTGTTAAAACTTCTGAACTCTTCTCAACGACAGCATCGCTTATGAAATCTTGAAGTATCTTTATCAGAGATGCGAAGCCGATTATTGCATCAAGGTTTCCGCTTTTTTCAAGCCAGACAAGCTTGTCTATGGCGGAGATTATCGCATCCTTATTCTTCTCAATCTTTTTCTCGATCTCGTTCATAAAACACCCCTCGCGGTTAGCCAGAACATGCGGTTGTATGCTATTTTCATCCAGTGTGTAAACCTGTTTGGCTTTACAAAGGTTGGTGGCGTTTCGTAGTCGAACCAGATGTATGTGGCTTCGCTGAAGCTTGTTTCGATGAAGCACACAGCTTTGCCGAAGTATCTCGCAGTAGGCGGCAATCCTTTTATCTCTGCTGAAAGGTTCTCAGCCAGAACCTCAGCTTGGAAGTGTGCAACGCTTCCCGCTTTGCTTACTGGCAGATCTGTTGTATCTCCAAGCGCAAAAACGTTGTCGTAACCCTTAACCTCGAGCGTGAACTTATCAGTTGGCACCCACCCATCATCGCTTAAGCCAGAGTCTATGATCAGCTGAGATCCCTTGTGCGGTGGAATTGCTATCAATAAATCAAAGCTCTCCTCTTCACCTTCAAGGGTGATTATCTTTCCTTCTTTTACCTCAACGGGATTGAAAAACGTTCTCGTTTCTATGTTTCTTTCTTCAAACATCTTCTCAACAAGCTCTGAAACGTTTCCAAGCGTGAAAACCCTGTTTATTGGATAGGTGTAAACCAATTCTATGTTATCTCTGACGTTGTGGATTTTGAAGAACTCGTGAAGGAGAAATGTAACCTCTATCGGCGCTACCGGGCATTTATGCGGTATTCCCATCACGCTTACAACAACTTTCCCTTCTTTGAATCTTGAAAGCTTCTCTCTCAGCCTCTTAGCTCCATCAAGGTTGTAAAACCAGTCGCCATACTGCACTAATCCCGGGATCTCTTCTGGAACAATCCTTGAACCGGTTGCGATCACCAAGTAATCGTAGTCAAACTCGTTGCTTTTTGTTTTTATTTTTCTGTTTTCAAGATCCAGCTTTTCAGCTCTGTCAACGATAAGCTTTACGCTTGGATCAAGCAGGTATTTCAGCTCTTTTGTTATGTCCTTCTCCTCAAGCTTGTTAAAAATAAGGTAAAGAAGTCCGGGTTCGTAAAGAAGCTTATCTCTCTCAGAAATAAGCAGTATTTCTGCTTTTTTGTCTCTGATCTCTTCTCTGAGTCGCATTGCTAAGTAGTTTGCTGTAAGTATTCCCGCAACTCCTCCACCAACGATCGCTACCCTCATTTCACTTTCCTCACGACTATCCTCCAGTAACCTTTCTCTTCTTTCACTTCTACGAGCTCATGTCCGGCCTTTTTTACCCATTCAGGTATATCTTTCGCAGAACTTGCATCGCTCGATAGGACTTCTATTATTTCCCCGACAGGAGCTTTTTTAATGGCCTTCATCAGTTCCATTAGTGGACCGGGGCAGTAACTGCCTCTGGCGTCTACGATCATAGTATCACCCCCGAACTTCAGATGAGCAAAACTTTCGCATCAGCCACCATTTCAAGGAACTTTGTAACACCTATGACATCATCGAAGACGTCAACAAAGTCTTCTTTCTTGAGCTTCAGCATATCCATAACCATTCCGCATGCATAGACCTTTAAGTTCCCCACTTCCTTTGCCTGCTTCAATACGTCAATGAAAAGCGGAACGTTTGCGTTCAGCATCCCTTTTCCAAGATCCCCCGCCTTCCAAGCTTTTTTCTCCACAACATCTTTTTTGAACGCCATTAAGCCATCCATCGTCGCAAAAACCATCACTTCTCCAAAACTCGATGCAACGCTTGCGATTATGCTCGCTGCCTGTAATTTCTCAAGTTCTCCACTCACCAAAACTAAAGCCAGCTTCATCTCCATCACCAGAGAAATTTAATCGTTTGATATTATATCTCTGTCTGGGTTTTGAAAAAAACTGTAAAAACCGATTAGCCAAAATAGATTTTCAGAATCTTAACACCACTATCTGTTTGAACCATTCCACTAATCTCAATAAAAGCCTTTGTCACATTTTCTATTGCGGTCAAAGCACAGTTTTCTGGCTTTCGAGTTCTTATCTCGATGCTGAGCATGCATCCAAAGGTCAGAGAAGTGGCTGTTATAGGCATACCGCATGAGAAATGGGGTGAAAGGCCCATCGCTCTGATCGTTCCAATGCCGGGAGAGAAGCCTACAGAAGAAGAGTTGAGAAATCATCTC
Source organism: Archaeoglobaceae archaeon (assembly GCA_030153385.1). Classification (GTDB taxonomy): domain Archaea; phylum Halobacteriota; class Archaeoglobi; order Archaeoglobales; family Archaeoglobaceae; genus WYZ-LMO2. The sequence goes on along the minus strand of JASKJN010000009.1, from coordinate 15,865 downwards.
ATGAAGTTTGTGGAGGAGGGAAAGATAGACAAAAAGGTGTTAAGAAAAATTTTTATTTTAAATTGGAATTGCTCGAATAAAAACGCTGTGAAAATCCTTCTCTACGGACAGCTCGACGTATTCAACTTTCTGCACGACTTTCTCCATCTCATCCCGAACATCTAAGCTTAGCAAAGCCATCTTTGCTCCACCCACAGCAGTATCGCCCGCATAATCGATTTTTTCTGGTGGAATGTTTGGAAGAAGCCCGATGAGCTTGGCATTCTCAACGTTTATGTATCTGCCAAATGAGCCCGCAAGGTAGATCTTTTCAAGCTTGCTCTCATCAATCCCCATTTTTCTCATCAGAAGCATCCATCCAGCCTTTATTGCAGCCTTTGCTAAGAGAAACTCGTTTATATCTTTCTCGCTCACAGTTATCGGCTTTCCAAATTCTGTTTCTTCAGCTCTTGCAACAACAAATCTTGGAGTTGGGCTGAAAATTATCCTGTCGCTTTCCTTTTCTTTAAACTTCCCATACCTGTTGATGAATCCATTCTTGTAAAGCTCTGCAACCAGATCGATCATTCCCGTACCGCAGATACCCTTTGGTTTTTCATTATCAATGGTGCTATACTCTACATTTCCTTCAACGATTCTGACGCTGTCTATTGCTCCGCTGACGGCTTTGATGCCGTAGGCCATATGCGCACCTTCAAAAGCTGGCCCAGAAGGTGTAGAACAGGCTAAAAGTCTATCTTTGTTCCCCAGTATAATTTCGGTGTTCGTTCCTATGTCTATAACCATGGAAAGCTTGTCTTCTTTGTGAACTCCAGTAATGGCAATATTTGCCACCGCATCTGCGCCGACGAAACCAGCAATTAAAGGCAAAGAGCTGACAACTCCCTGCTTGCATATATCTAAACCGATCTCCTTTGCAGAGAAGCTCACTCCCTTCCTTATCGCTGGTGTGAATGGTGAAACGCTGATGTATTTTGGCTCAATTCCAAAGAAAAGGTGGTGCATGACAGCATTTCCAACAACCATGGCTTCGTAAATTCTTTCTTTTTCTACTTTTGCATCTTTGCAGAGCTTTGCAATGATGCCGTTAATCGCATCAACAACAGCTTTTTGAAGCTTTTTCAAATTTTCTGGACTTTTTGAAGCGTATGTTACTCTTGAAACGATGTCCTCACCATAAGCGACCTGCGGATTTTCCTCATACCCCTTAGCAACTGTCTTGCCGCTGTTGATGTCAACTAAATGGCAGACGATCTTTGACGATCCTATGTCTACAGCAAGACCGTAGCACTCTTCTGATTTGCCTTTTTCGATATCAATGAGCGTATTTTTCCAGAAAGTCGCTGTAATTTCCCAATCAGCTTCTCTGAGCTTTTTTGGTAATTTTCTAAGAAGCTCTAAAGGTATCTCAAATTCTCCAAAGATGCGGGTCAATCTTTCGTAGTCTGGTGAGTTATCAGCAAGCGTTGGCTTCTGAAGTTTGACAAAAAATTTGCGAATCGCAGGCTTTAATTCGATTTTGGCTTCGCGATACAGATCTGAGATCTTTCTGACCTCTGCTTTGCTCTCCTTTGGTATGAAGATGGTTGCAGACTTTCCAGAAATTGTGGTTTGACAGGCAAGTCTGTAGCCTGATTTTATTTCTTCTTCTGTAAGATTCTTTCTCTCCGCCTCACTGATCTCGCTGAAAGTTGCGTTCGCTTCCACAATTACGATCTTGCACTTCCCGCAGATACCTTTGCCTCCACAATCTGAGCGAATCGAAACCCCTGCTTGTCGCAGAATCTCAAGTAAGTTTCCATCATCAGCTTTGAAAACCTTTCCTATCGGCTCAAGACGTATGGAGACCATTCAGATCACGAGAAAATCTTTTGTTCTTCTCAGGTATCTGTAAGTTGTGTCTATCGTGTACACTGCTGGGAAAACGATTTTGCAGTCTTCTATGGGCCCATAAAGCACGAAGTCTGAGCCAAGAATTATCTGGAAAACGTCAGCAATGAGCACAGCAAACTTCTCAGCATCTTTTCCAAACATGTTTCTGAAACCTTTCCAGCTTGCGATTGCGTTGTGTGCACCGCAACCACATGGGAAGCCTGTTTTCTTCTTTATCTCAATTGCAGCCTTTGCTGACGCAGCCAAGCTCGGAACATCCATCACGAAGGTGTCGACAAGCAACTTGCTAATACCTACGTTGCTCAGCTTTGGAAGCATCTTTTCAAGCGCATCAACTCGCGCCTTGCTGCTTGTAACGTTGAAGGTGTACGTGAGAAAGATAGCTGATTCGATTCCACTTTCTTTGATAGCGTTTATCTCTTTATCCTTCGTTTCTGGCGATATGGAATTGTAGATCACTCTTTTTTCAAGTCCAACCTCCTTAACGTATTTGGCTGCTGAAATCTTCACGTCTGCGGTTGCTGAGTCAATCAAAAAAGGCTTCTCGGTAACGCTGGCAACGAAATCGATGTATTTCTTTATGGCTTCTTCACTCATTCCTACGACATCCAGAATTCCTGGATTGCCTGTTTTGTCGCTGAGTTCTTCCTGCTCATTTATGAGCTTCTCAGCCATCTCTCGATTGAAGATACCCTTCTTTTCATCTTCTACGATCTTGTGCTTTCCATAGAAAATGCTCCCGATCAGCACCGTTGGATTCTCTCCAAGCTCGCCACCAAACTTAACGCCAGCAATCTCGAAAACCTTCTGATTTTCAAATTTAAACATCCCTACCACCTCCGGCATACCTTCTGCCAAAGTATACGACCAAAGCTGCAAAGAAGTGCAGAATTGCAGCGATCAGAAGAGAGTAGAAGTATGAGTCTGTCAGATCTCTAATAGCTGCTCCCAGATATGGTCCAATCACAGCAGCGGTCATCACAGATGTGTTCAGAACAGAAGTTATTCTCGCAACAAATTTTCTTCCGAAGAACGTTGGAACTGCGCTGAAATGAACCGCTGGCTCACCGCCAAGGGTGAAGTATAGCAATACGCCGAAAAGTATCAGAAGCAATGGGTTTGTGTAGGAAGCATATAGAAGCATTATTGAAATCCCGCAGATTGTGTAAAGCACCGGTAACGTTTTTAGAGTTCCGATGCGGTCATTTAGCGTGCCCCAAAACAGCGCCCCAAATCCGTTGCCTAAGGCAGTGATGGACATGAATAGGGGTATGTAGAAGCCAACGACGTAATCGTAGCTTAAGCTTGCCTTTTCCACAAGCCCCTCGAAGACAATCGTAGCAACGTTCAGCAGGATCAAGAACCACCCGATTGCAGTGGAAAGCATGGCTGTGAATAGAATCCAGAATCTCGCATCGGAAATTGCTTGTTTAAGCGAGAAACTTTCTTCTGAGACCTTTAACACCTTAAATCCTTCTGGGGCCCAGTCAGCATCTGGAACCTTCCACAGCAGAACTCCTATTAGGTATATGGCAGCAAATACGATAACTCCAAGCCCAATAAATGTTCCGGGTAGCCGTACGAGCGATATCAGGTATGCGGAAATCGGTGCCAGAACTATGGGGGAAACGTTCTGCCCAAACAATGCAATTCCAAAAGCCTTGCCAGGTGCGTCAGGGAACCATCTGCCAAGAACGACTGGAAAAGCCCCGATCAAAAAACCAGAACCCAGGCCAACTATGAAGCTACCTGAATACCAATACAAACTGGCTGAATTCCACTGGTCAAAAATGAACATCTGCGAGATTAAAAACATTCCGAGAAAGATTAAAGCTCCTGAAATTGCAAGCGGGATCTTTGGGCCAAATTTGTCTGCCAAGTAGCCGCTTAAAACAAGTGTTAGAAGCGTTCCAGCACCAAGAATCGATGCTGAAACAGCAACAGCTGATACAGATTCAAGAGAATACAGTTGAATTATGTATGGGTAGAACTGGCTCCAGATCAGCATTAGCATTGAGAATAGAAGCATCAAAGCGACTGTAATTGGATAGAGCTGTCTATGCTTCTCACCAATCCCAAAATTCATTTTGGACACCAAAAAATAAAATTAATATCTCCCGTATTTCTCTACGGCTTCCACAACCGCCTTAACGTTCTCTGGCTTCGCATCTCTCGATATTCCACCATCAACTCCCGGCCAGATCATCATTCCGCCTTCTTTGCAATCTGTGAGCAAACTTTTCATGTATTCTTCAACCTTTTGCGGTGTTCCGCCGATCAGCAGCGAGTTTGGTGGACCGCTGACTAATATAACATGGTTTCCAAGCACTTCTCTGACCTTTCTTGGATCTGTTTTTTCGAAAACACCAACTATCTTTCCTTTTGGAGCTTCTAACAGGGTTTCGAGATGAGCATCGTGCTTACCTTCGAATAGAACGAAAGGTGTTTGCCCCGTCTTGACAACTTCTTTGAAAACATCGTTGAGAGATGGCCAGTAGAATTCATTGTAGAGCTTTGGATTCAGGTATTCGTTGAGGTGCAGGGGGAAGAAACATTCTACTACTTCAGTACCAAAAATTTGCTTTCTTATCTCAGCAGGCGGAGCTGTAAGTTCTGCTGCTTTTATCACCAGTGGTTTAATAGCTTCGACTGCCTCTTTTACAACATCTTTGTATCTGTACAGATCCATCACCACGTTCTTTATGTCCCTTAAGAAATCACCGATGAAATCAAGCGGAGCGTAGCTCCAGGACATCGGAAAAGTGGGATATCCGATCTTTGCCAGTTCTGCAGAAGCTTCAGCCATAAATGCCCCGAATTTGGCAAGCTCTGCTCCATACTTGGCCATCGCGGCGTTGTATTCTGCAGAGCCTACATTTGCGAGCTTTTTGTTTATTCTTGGCATTGCAACCTTGTTAACGAATTCGAGCGGATCTTCGATCAGCTGTTTGTATTCATCTACCTTCATTATCTCCTTTCCTATAAACTGCGGATGTGCGTTCTCATTTAGCTCGTAACCAGGCCATCTTGTGAAAACATCTCCCAAGGCGAGATGCGTTGGGCCAAGTATGAATCTTGCAGCTCCAGCCATCTCAGCATCTTTAAGCATCGCAATTGTATATATCATCCCTTCCAAGCCCGGGATGAATGTAAAAGTATCGAAGTTGAAATCCTTCGCAACCTTGAGCCAAGCATCTTTGCATTTACTGTAATCAAACAGAACTTCCTTTGGCGTATATCCAGCGTAAGCACCATGCCAAACAGTAGTTGCTGCTGTTATCGGCACCTTGTCAGGTTCTTTTCCCTTTATCACTGCTTCTATTCTTTCAATTTTCTCCCTTCTGATCTCTTCCACATCCATTCAAACCACCCCTGCCAAAGCCTTTATTTTCCTCACACCGACTGCAGCATCGTCTGCCCAGTCATCAGCCTTTGTGTACTGCTTTGCTTCCTCATTCGTCCTTCCCCCGCCGATGATTATTTTCACTTTATTTCTGAGCCCGGCCTTTTCTATCGCTTCTATTGTCTTCTTCATCGATTCTATCGCCTCAGTTAAAAGCCCGCTTAGGCCTAAAACTTGCGGTTTGTGCTCTTTTACGGCATTTACAAACACCTCTGGTGGTTGATCAACGCCAAGATCAACGACTTCAAAGCCTTCTGCCTCGAGAAGCGCTATGACTATGTTCTTTCCTATGTCGTGAACGTCTCCTTCGACAGTCCCTATGACAACTTTACCTTTGCTTTCACCCCTCTTTTCGCCAATCACTGGCTTTAATATTTCCATCACTTGCTTTAGAATTTCTCCAGCCATTATCAGATCTGAAACGAAGTATCTTCCTTCTTCGTATCTTTTTCCTATAATATCGGTGGCCTTTCTGATATCGTCCAGAATCTTGAATGGATCCTCGCCCGCAGCTATCCTCTTCTTTGCAAGCTCTAATGTTTTCGTTTCATCAAGCTCTGCCAAGGCGTTAACAAACTCTTCTTCCATGCTGGCCATATAAACACCTCCAAAGCTATTTTTGACTCAACAGAATAAATCTCTTGTTATGATCTGTTCATAACAAAATTATTTTACACAAAGTAAAAATATTTTTACTGAAGAACCTTTACAAAAATTCTTTCTTCTGAAGTTTCAAGTTCCGAGATTACGTTCATGGCATCGAAAAGCATTTTTAGGATCGTCTTTGTGATCGTCAAATTTTCAGGTGGAGTCTGGACGACGAATTTTCCTTCACCAATCTTTGAAATTCTTCCGCCTCCAGCAAATTCGAAGGTTTTGAGGACTTCTTCTACTTTTTTAGTCGCATCATCGTCTTCTTTCCAGTTGTATTTGTGCAAGAAGAGCATTGCAACACCTCTTATTGCATTTAGCATTTCAGGATCGGATTCGAGGTCTTTCTCTGAAAACCTCTCCTGCAACTTTTTAAGCAGAACCCTGTAAAACTCACGGTCAATAATTACAAACTGGGCAGTTTCGACACCATATATATGGCTTGCAAGCCTTTCTACATCGCTCAAGTATTTCCTGTAGTCAATCCCAACCTTCTTGCCAGCTTTGATAATTCTGTAGTATATCTGCAGAGCATCTCTGAAAATCTGGCTGAGAGAATCTCCAGTCTCTTTTCGAAGGTCTTCCAGCAAGCTATTCTCTTCCTCGCTAAGAGCGATCGTGATTCTGTGGAAGATCTTCATGTTCTGCGTTCAGGCTAAGCAAATATATTTTTCTCTTTTTCTATTATTTAGCCTTACGGCAAAGCTATAAATCTCCTAGAATTTTAGGAAAAAATAAAAATTTAAGTGTATGCTGATTCGTAAACGAGCTCAATAACATCCATTACTGTGAGCTTCTGCTCAAGCTTCTCGCTTTTCACACCGTCTTCGAGCATGATCATGCAGAATGGGCAAGCGACAGCCAGGATCTCCGCTCCAGTTTCAGCTGCCTCCTTTGCCCTGAGGTTGTTCGGTCTGAACTGCCCGGGATACTCCCTGACAAGGTTTCCGCCACCCGCTCCACAGCAGAAGCTTCTGTTTCTGTTTCTTGGCATCTCAACAAGCTTTAGTCCCGGAATGGCCTTCAGAATCTCTCTTGGAAGCTCATAAAGCCCGTTGTATCTGCCAAGATAGCATGGATCGTGGAATGTCACAGTTTTGTTTATCGGCTTCTTCAGCTTCAGCCGTCCATCCTTTATGGCCTCATAAATAACTTCGAGAATGAATTTTACATTGTAGCCCTCGTATTCATTCTTCAGCGTATTGTAGCAGTGCGGGGAGGTGGCAATGATGTTCTTAACCCCGAATTTTTCGAATTGGGCAATGTTTTCCTCCTTGAGAAGCTGGAAAAGCCCTTCTTCGCCGACCCTTCGCACATCGTTTCCACAGCATCCTTCATCTCTGCCGAGGATCGCATAGTTAACGTTTATGTCCTTCAGAATCTTTGCAAGCTTCGCTGTCACAGGAATGTTCCTGTTGTCAAAGCTGTGTGCACAGCCTACAAACCACAGCCATTCAAATTCAGGGTTATCCTTGACAGTGGGCACTGGAACTTCTGATTTCTTTGTCCACTGATCTCTCTTAAACTTCCCTTCACCCCAAGGATTCTTCTGTTTCTGAATGTTCGTGAGAAAGTCTCTTATATCTGGTGGAGTTTCACCACTCTCAATTATACCTCTGCGCATCTCTATGATCATGTCCATCTGCTCCACGTAGACAGGGCACATCTCCATGCATGCTCTGCAGGTTGTGCAAGCCCAGATTGCGTGCATGTCGAGGACGTTATCCAAAAGCATTGGTTCCTCAGCTTCGCCACCATCTTCCTCGAGCACGACATCGTAAGGCTTCGCTATGGGCATTTCATCCTTTAGGATCTTGTCAATGTGCCTTATGTTCTGAACGAGAAACATGGGTGAAAGCGAAGTCTTTGAGTTGAATGCAGGACAGTTGTCCTGACATCTGCCACAACGCATGCACGCAAGGCTCGCAAGAAGATCGCGTCTGGTAAGATCTGACCTCTTTACCATTCCAACATAGTCTTCTGTCTGTGGAGTTGGTCTTAGAATTCCCGGCTTCCTTTCAGTCTTTGTAAAGATCGCAACTGGTGCGGCGAGAATGTGCATGAGTTTTGTGTATGGAATTAACGCAAAAATTGCCAGAATCAACACTGCGTGTGCGAACCAGAGGAAGTCAACGATAAAGGTATTTGCAAACTCTGGAACAAAGCGGAAGTATTCCTTCAGCGCCAAGCCAAAAATCGCGAGAAAGACCAGAAGCAGAAGAACCAGATTGTCGTCACCAGCATTGTCGTATTTCCTCGAAAATCTCGAAGGTCTGAGAATATAGCGATTTAGAGCCATGTAAAGCAGTCCAGCGAAGAATAGAACTGCAGAAGCACTCATAGAATACTTGAAAGCTACGTAGGCAGATCTAAAAGCTTCTGGGATTACCGCATAGATCGTAAACAGGATGATGTTGACAAAGAGGATTATGAAACCCCAAAGCACCAAGAAGTGGCCCAAACCCATCTTTTTCTCTCTTCTCATTAGCCTGATGAGGAGAAATCCATCCTTGATCACATATCCGATTCTCCTCAGCTTGTTGTTCGTTCTCGGTTCAGCACTTGGACGACCGCTTTTTACGAAATCGATCTTCTCTTTAAGCCCCTTGGCAAAGATCGCAATCGCAATTATCAGTAATATGTAATAGATGAACTCAAGCATCTTCATTCACCTCCAAAGACATTCGCATCTTTGTGGATGACGTTGACCTCTTCTGTATGACAGTTCTTGCAGTCTCCTTGGTGATCTGTAACGATTTGATGACATTTACCACAGGTAGCATCGAAACCCTGCATCGTCGGGATCTTCATATCGCTCGGCATTGAATGGCAGAGGATCGTGAACGGGCTACCGCCATGGCAATCTTGACAGCTTGCATCCTGCGGGGAATGAAGCGCATGCAGATCACCGTGACAGTCAACGCAATTTGTCCAAGTCGAAATATGCGCGGTATAAACGTCCGCATGACTGTGGCAGGTGTCGCACGTGTGAACGCTCTGCTGTGCACTTATTGGAGCAAAGAATAGAGCAAAACTTACCAAAAAGACTAATACGAGCCTCTTCATGATTTCACCTCATGCTCAATGTATTTCTCCAAATACTTGCTGTGCCTATCAACCATCGTCTTATGGCAGACCTCGCAGTTCCCCGGCATATGATTTACAAGCAACGAAGAATCGTGGCAGAGCGTGCAAGTGGCTTCAGAAGCGCTTTCCCATACCCAATCTGTTAAATTTTTGTGAACTGCCAAGATCTCATTTCCATGGCATTCTTTACAGCTTGTAACGTTTGCGTAATGTTTTTCATACTTCCAAGGCTCTTCGTGGCATTGGCAATTGTAAACTACGTTTCTCTCAACGTTTAGAGTTGCCTTTTGCTCGATGCATCCGAGCAGAAGCAAGGCTAAGATCGGGATCAGTATTGTCCACCTCATCCTTTCACCCTTCATGCTTCGAGCCCCGTTAATTTTTAAAGCTATAAACTTTTCTCAATTTATTTGCCCCCCAAGTTTTAACAAGTCATTCTCAAAAATATTTATTGCTAAAAATAAATATGAAAATTAAGTCTTGGCCTTCTTTATTTCTTCCTCCTTTAATACCCTCCTCAGGATTTTTCCAACCGCTGACTTGGGCAACTCATCCCTGAACTCAATAAGCTTCGGGACTTTGTATGCTGCAAGTCTCTCCTTGCAGAACTTGATGATCTCCTCAGCGGTTACCTTTCCCCTAAACTCTGGCTTGAGAACGACAAAGGCCTTCACAGTTTCGCCCCTGTAGGGATCTGGAGCACCGATAACAGCAGCTTCGAGCACTGCAGGATGCTCGTAAAGCACTTCCTCCACTTCCCTCGGATAGATATTGTATCCTCCCGCTATTATCATGTCCTTCTTTCTTTCAACGATATAGAAGTAACCATCTTCGTCCATCTTAGCCATATCCCCGGTGAGCAACCAGCCATTTACAAGAACCTTAGCGGTTTCGCTTTCCATCTTCCAGTATCCCTTCATAACCTGAGGCCCATAAATCGCGAGCTCTCCGATCTGGCCTGTAGGTAAAACTCTGCCCTCCTCATCGACAACAACCGCAAGGGTGTCTGGCAGAGGAATTCCGATGCTTCCAGCCTTATTCAGACCATAAATCGGATTTGCATGCGTTACTGGTGAAGTTTCGCTCAAGCCATAGCCCTCAACAAGCTTTCCACCAGTTGCGCTTTCAAAGTTCTTCTTAAGCTCCACTGGCAATGGTGCTGCACCGCTTATGCAGGCTCTTACTGTAGAGAGATCGTATTTCTTCCTTTCAGGATGGTTGAGTACCGCAGCATACATCGTTGGAACTCCGCAGAAGATTGCTACCTTATACTTCTGGATGAACTTGAGAATCGACTTCACATCCCTCGGATCGGGAACGAGCACGATAGTAGCTCCGAATGCAATGGGTGCGTTGAGTGATGTTGTCATACCATAGCTGTGGAAATAAGGCAAAACACCGAGATAAGTATCTCTTTCTGGATCTTTGTCGGGTAGCCATTCAAGCACCTGATACGTGTTTGCGACGAGATTGTAGTGTGTGGACATCACAGCCTTCGGAACTCCCGTCGTGCCTCCGGTGTAAAGGAATACCGCTACATCTTCCTTCGGATCGATGCTCGGTCTCTCACGCAAAGGTTTCTGTTTTTCAATCTCCTTCCAGAAGGCTACATCGCTTCTCTTCGGAATTTTGACTTTTTCCTTCTTCAGCGGGTATAATATGTTAAGCGGGAATGGCAGATAATCCTCTACCTTGCAAATTACAGCCTTTTTTAGCTTTCCCTCATTCAGAATTTTTTCGAACTTTGGAAAAAGCGATTCAAGGAGGAAGGCAGCTTCAGCTTCGCTATTCTCAATGATGTATCGTATTTCTCTCTCCGTATAAAGCGGATTGCACTGCACAACTGTCGCACCAGCTTTTAGGATACCGTAGTAAGCGATCACGTACTGTGGGAGATTCGGGAGATCTATAAGAACTTTGGAACCCTTTCTTATCCCAATGCTGTACAAATAACTTGCAACCCTGTCCGTGAGTTCATTTAATTCTTTATACGTGATCCTTTTCCCATAAAAGATCAGTGCAGGCTTTTCAGGATACCTTTTAGCACTTTCTTCGAGCAAGGCATATAGGGGGATTTCAGGATAGTCTATGTGAGCCCGAACCCCTTTGTCGTAGTGCTTGAGCCAGATCTTCTCAACATCTTCCGGTCTGAGCTCCATCAAAGTCTTACCTTCAGTTCCAGGCATGATAAATTATACTCGATTCAAAGATAAATATTTTTCTATACTGATTGTCATGGCAATTAAAAAGCTTTTCAAATTTTCTCTTTACAAAACTTTTCCAGTTCCATCCAAGCGATATCGAGGCTTTTCATGATCTCAACAATCCTGTCTACCTGCCTCAGGATCTTTTCTCTCACAGCTTCATCACCGATCAAAGTTTCTGAGTATGCCCTTATTGCGGCAAGCGGATTTCTGATCCCATCTACAAGATAAGCCAATAATTGAATATTCTCAAGTAGCTTTTGGTAAAGTTCCTCTTTCCTTTTTTCGTCTTCCATTGCTTTGAGAGAGAAAGCTAAATTTTCAGCCAAACTCTGGATCAGCTTCTTCTCTTCCTCTCGCTCCACGTTCAGACACAGATACCCATATTCTTTGCCCCCATGGCTCAATTTAAAGCATGATTCCTCAGGCTGATCGGATATTCTTGCGGAATAGTCTGAGAGAATTCTCTCAACTTTTTCTATCAACTTTTTCTTATCCCTAACCCTTACCATCGCCTCGTTTATTTCAATTATGAGCGTCAAAAACTTGTTTAGCCTTAATATCTCGGTGATCTCATGAGCGATTATTAAACAGCATTTTTTTCCCTCCAATTTTATTGGTACGTAGTGGGTGACAAAGCTTCTTCCCTCTCTCTCATCTTCGAAAACAAGCACCTCGTTTTTCTCGATCGCTTTTCTGAGGTTTTGAATCCTCCTCTCTGCAACTTCTTTTGAGAAAAGATCATGATAGCTTTTTCCAATGGGCTCAACCCCTATGCTTTTGACCATTGTAGGATTTGCTTCGATAAAAACTCCGTTTTCGTCAACCAGTGCAATTTGAATTGGAGAATTCTCAAATATCACCCTATACCTTTCCTCGCTTTCTTTTAGCTTCTTCTCCAATTTAACTCGGTCAGTTATATCTCTGTAATTACCGACAAAGCCCACTATTCTGCCTCCCTCCCAAAGTAGCCTTACGTTGCCTTCAACTACTATCTTTCGCCCGTCCTTTCTCTTTACTTCGAATACCAGTCCTCTAAGATCCCTTTTTTCCCTGAAAGCCCTGTTATAGCTTTTAAAGATCTCTTCAGCGGTCTCTTTTTGGAGTCTAAGGATTTCTGCAAAATTCCTTCCAACAATCTCCTCCCTCGTGTAGCCAAAGGTCTCTTCAAAAGCTCTGTTGACTTCTACATATTTCCCTTCCAGATCTGTTACAACGATGATATCAAGAGAATTCTCGAAGAATTCCTTGTATTTCTCTTCAACTCTCTTTTTCTTAGTAAGATCTCTAAGCACAAGCAGAATTGCTGGCTTTCCTTCAAAAGCTACCAAACTCGGAAGCATCTCGACCCAAACTTCTTTGAGATCAGGAATCTTGAGAGGGACTTCAATCGGTTCCACCCTTTCGCCTTTTAGAACCATCTCCATACTTTGAAATACCACTGACCTAAAATTTGGAGGTATTAAATCCACTAAACTCCTGTTTAAAGCATCAGAAAAGATTTCCTTGGCTTTTGGATTCGCATAAAGAATTCTATCCATGTCGTGCACGATTATTGGTTCCGGAATTTTCTCGACGATCAACTTGAAAAGCTCAAATTTTGAAATAAAGTCAGAGACTTCGCTTCTAGCTTTACATTCCGCTTTTTCTCCAAAAATCAAAACGAATTTGCTGTGCTTCTTTGCTTCTTCCAAGATCTCAATGTCTTCTGTTTCCAAGATCGCGATCTCGCAGTCTCTAATGTCTTCTCTCTTCGTGATAATTGTGAGCATTGGATTCATCATGAACTACTTTTTCGAAAGATTAAAAATTTTTGCTTCGAAAAATCGCACGTTACTTTTCGCTGTTCCTTCCCCCTCTGACCATTGCCACCTTACCAGTCCTTGCAACTTCTTTTATCCCATAGATCCTCATAAGGTCAATAAATGCGTTGATCTTGTCCTCGTCTCCTGTTATCTCTATAATGAAGCTGTCCTTTGCCACATCCACGATCCTGCCCCTGAAAATATTCGTTAATTCTATAATTTCCCCCCTTTTCTCTGGAGGTGAATTGACTCTTATTAAGCATAGCTCCCTCTCTACAGAGTTCATAGTTACGTCGCTTACCTTTATCACCTCTATGAGCTTGTTCAACTGCTTGGTCACCTGTTCAAGCACCTTTTCGTCTCCATTGACCACTATTGTCATTCTTGAAAGATCCTCTCGTTCCGTGGTGCCGACAGTAAGGCTTTCAATGTTGAAACCCCTTCTCCTGAAAAGCGATGCAACTCTTGCCAGAACTCCCGGCTTGTTTTCCACAAGAACTGCGATTGTATACTTCATATCACTCTCCCTCAATTATATCCTTTAAGCCTTTTCCCGGTGGGACCATTGGAAATACGTTTGCCTGAAAGTCAACCCTGAAATCGACAACAACTGGGACATCTTTGTTCTCCTTAACGATCCTCAATGCGGATTCAACTTCACTTGCCTTCTCAACTGTGATTCCGAGTGCTCCGAAACCGTTGGCGATCTTTTCAAAACTAACCTTTTCACATCCAATGCATGTTGCAGAATACCTCTCTTTGTAGAAGAGCTGTTGCCACTGTCTGACCATTCCAAGGTAGCCGTTGTTCAAAATGAAAACCTTAACTGGAATTTCGTAGTGAACGCAGGTTGCGAGTTCCTGAATGTTCATCAGGAAGCTTCCGTCGCCAGCGATGTCGATCACTTCCCTGTCAGGGCACGCAACCTTTGCACCCATAGCAGCGGGAAAGCCGAAACCCATTGTTCCAAGCCCTCCACTGCTTATGAACTGTCTTGGGTGTTTCACTTTGAAGAACTGAGCAGCCCACATCTGGTTCTGCCCAACCTCAGTGGTTATTATTGCATCGGGGAAGAATTCGCAAGCCTTTTCGATGACGTATTGCGGTTTAAATCCCTGCTTGCTGTATTTCAGCGGGAATTTTTCTCTCCACTCCCTTACTTTTTCCTCCCACTCCTTTCGCTGTTTATACTGAATCACCTTTATGAGCTGAGATAAGATTCTCTTTGCATCGCCAACAATTGGGACGTCTACACGAACATTCTTTCCAATTTCAGCGGGATCGATGTCTATGTGTATGATCTTGGCATCTGGAGCGAAAAGAGCTGTGTTGCCTATGGTTCTGTCGCTGAATCGACAGCCAACTGCTATGATGAGATCACTCTCGCTTAAAGCGTAATTCGCGTACTTTGAGCCATGCATTCCCACGAAGCCCAAGCAGAGCGGATGATATTCGCTTATCGAGCCTTTACCCATTAACGTTGTCACTACAAACGCTGGAATAGTTTCTGCAAGCTCAGTAAGCTCTTTATTTGCGTTGGCTATCTTCACTCCACCGCCAGCGAGTATTATGGGTCTTTCTGACTTCATTATGAGCTCCGCCGCTTTTTTGATCTGCATTGGATGCCCCTCGTATTTCGGCTTATAGCCCATAAGCTCTATTTTGCTTGGATAATCAAACTCTATGTCTGCCTGTGAAACGTCTTTTGGAATGTCCACCAAAACTGGGCCTGGACGACCAGTGGAGGCTATGTGAAAGGCCTCTTTCACGATCCTAAGCAGTTTCTTCGGATCAGTCACGAGGTAATTGTGCTTTGTAATCGGCATTGTAATTCCAGTTATATCCGCCTCCTGAAAAGCATCGTTCCCTATTAAACTCCTCGCAACTTGCCCCGTGAAAACCACGATCGGTGAAGAGTCCATGTAGGCATTCGCGATCCCCGTTACCGTGTTCGTTGCCCCCGGTCCAGAAGTTGCAAAGGCAACCCCAACCTTCCCACTAGCCCTTGCATATCCATCTGCAGCATGCGTCGCCCCCTGCTCATGTCTCGTTGTTATATGCTTTATATTCGAATCGTAAAGCGCATCGTAGATCTCGAGGATCGCACCTCCAGGTATGCCGAAAACGACCTCAACACCCTCCTTTTCAAGAGCCCTGACAAAGGCATCAGCAGCACGCATGAACCCACCTCAGAGTAGGTTTAAAATAGGACTACAGATACCAATACCAACAGATTCATAGAGTAATCCATTGGCACAGCGTAGCTTTGTCTGTTTAAATATTTTTGCCTCTATCCATCATTTCAGAATTTCCCTTCTGAAGGCATCGACGCCCGTGATGGCCCTCCCAAGAATAAGCGTGTGGACGTCATCAGTACCTTCATACGTGTAAACGCTCTCTATGTTTGCCATATGCCTTATTGGCGAGTAATCCAGGCTTATTCCGTTCGCACCAAGAATTTCTCTCGCGGTTCTTGCACAGAACCTCGCAACTCTAACGTTGTTTTTCTTAGCCATGGAAATCTGTTCTGGTGTAGCCTTTTTAGCATTCATTAGCTGGGCCAATCTAAAGCTCAATAGCTGTCCCTTTGTGATCTCGATCAACATTTCCACAAGCTTCTCCTGAACTAATTGGAAAGAGGCTATAGGCACTCCAAACTGCTTCCTGTTCTTCGCATAATTCAGCGCGGTCTCGTAGCAGTCTATTGCAGCTCCCAACGCGCCCCAAGAGATCCCGTATCTTGCCTGATCCAAGCAACTAAGTGGCGCCCTTATGCCGAGAGCATTCGGAATTCTGTTCTCTTCAGGAACCCTGCAGTCTGA
>JASKJN010000046.1 GCA_030153385.1 Archaeoglobaceae archaeon | reverse complement strand
AAATTAACACCGCTGAGTGCAACCTTCTCCGAGAACAATGAGCGGTAGATCATCCACACGTCTTCGCAAACTATCGCGTGCACAAGGAAAATTGAGAAATGGATTTAAATTTTTTACAGATTATCGGGAATTTATTGGATTTATTTTACCAAATGGTCAGAGATTTGCGATAATTTCCTTATCTGCAATTTAATACTTTGAGGCCGGATTTAATGGAGATGAAAAAATTAATATATTGCTTCACTAAAATGTATTCATGACTATGAGCGGGGAAATAACTGCGCTTTTTGGAATGCGAGTTTTTACTGATGAAGGAAGATATGTTGGTAGAGTTGAGGACGTGATCATTGAAAGCGATAGCAATACGATCACGGGAATCGTCGTTGTAGATTACAATAGGGCACTAATAGATAAGAGTTCGAGAGGAGTAATAATCCCTTACAGACTCGTTAGAGCGGTTGGTGATATTGTTATACTCAAAGACGTATTTTCAAAAAAGAGGGTACCCACATCCGAATTGCGGGAACTCGTTCTTGATGAATCAGAAACAAGGGAGAAATAGTTTATAATTAATTGTTTAGATTTTTGGACATATAAAGCTGTTTTCCTTTAAAAGAAAATCACAAGATTTATATCTTTGATTTGCTATCCAAAATTGGTGATCCAATGAGTGAGGCGAAGGAGTTGATTAAAAAGATTTGTGAAATCCAAAACAGCGATCCGGAGATACAGCAGGCGGTGGGTAAATGGACAGGGGTTGTTCAGTATGTCTTAGACGGGGAGGAGTTCTACGTAGTTTATAACCCAGATGGAAAGTGTGAATTCAAGGAAGGAAAACATGAAAAGCCAACATTTACCATACTGGCAAGCCCGGACTTCTGGGTCAAGGTGTTAAAAGGCCAGGAGGATCCAGTTGCAAGCTTCATGATGGGCAAATACAAGATCCAGGGAAATATAATGGAGTCTCAGAAACTTGCATCACTTCTCAAGAAGTTCAGGGGCAAGTATTCACTTTAAGAAAGTTTTTAAATCCCCTCACTTTCTTTTTTTGTGGAACCCGATCATTATGTCTACGGAAAACGAAAGATATTTCCCTACGGAGCAAACAATGCGATTCTTTTCCTCTGCCTAATTTTCTTCTTCCTATCGATTTTTCTTCCCTATTACTTAATTCTCGATTTGTTTGCCCTTCATCCCTTAGAGTTTCTGGAAAAACCATGGCAATTGATCACAAGCATCTTCCTTCATGTGGAGTTTTGGCATTTTTTCATAAACTGCTTCGTCCTTTTATTCTTTGGAACCGAACTTGAACGACTTCTGGGGTCAAAGGGCTATCTAAAGGTTTTCCTCGCTTCTGGACTTGCAGGAAATGCTGGATACATCGCATACGCCTACGCTACAGGAAGCTTCATTCCCGCCTTAGGCGCTTCTGGAGCGATCTTTGGGATAATGGGATGCCTTGCCATGATCGCCCCTCACATAAAGATAATAATCTTTCCCATCCCGATACCCATAAGCATAGGTCTCGCAATTCTGATCTTTGCTCTCTATGACTTCAGCATGCTCATGCTTTCCACAGCTCACCTCACCGGCGGTGGCGTTGCTTATATTGCCCATCTAACCGGGCTTGCGACAGGCGTTCTCATCGGAGATCGGCTCAGGTTTGGAAGATTATATGCTTAAGCTCTGGAGAGAAAAGGAAAGGTTTGAAGGGAGAGTTGAGGACTGCCTTACAGCGATAATCACTACAAGGGGTTGTTCTTGGAGAAAATGCTATATGTGTGGTTACTGGAGTGAATCAAGGGCCTTGAGCGATGAAGCGTTAAAGATCCAGATTGATCAGATATTTGAAAAAATCGGGGACATAAGAATTTTAAAGCTATTCACTTCAGGTAGCTTTTTAGACGAAAGAGAAATTTCTCCTGAGCTGAGAGCTTATCTTCTGGATCTCTGCAGAGAGTCAGGGGTTAAAAAGCTAATAATTGAATCCCGACCGGAGTTTATCGAAGCTCGAAAACTAAGGGATTTTAAGGGAATACAGCTCGAAGTCGGAATAGGACTTGAAACTGCGAATGACTTCATAAGAGAGCAATGTATAAATAAGGGTTTTAGCTTCTCGGATTTCGAAAGATCTGCGGAAATTCTAAGGCGGGAGGGGTTTAGGGTTAAGTGCTATCTTCTGCTGAAGCCTCCTTTTTTGTCAGAAAAGGAAGCGATCAAGGATCTGGTTGAATCCGCTGAAAAAGTGAAAAAATATGCGGATATTATCTCCATTAACCTGATGAATGTCCAAAAAGGAACACTTGTCGAGAGACTCTGGGAAAGGGGTCTTTATCGCCCTCCTTGGCTCTGGAGTGCATTGGAAGTTCTCAAGAGTGTCTCTGCGGAAGTTATCTGCGACCCGGTTGCTGGAGGAAAGATAAGAGGGCCACATAACTGTGGAAAATGCGATAATGAAATAGTAAAGGCTATAAAACTTTTTTCACTCACTCAAGATAAAAATCTGCTTGAATTTGAATGCAAGTGCAAAAAAAATTGGTTGAAGTTTCTGGAGCTCGAAGATCACGCAAGAGTTCCACTTTTCCGCTAAAATCTGAAATTAGGAAGCCATGCTGGTTTGAAGAACGCTGAAAAAGAAAGACTGAAGACCGCAGAGAGAAGCATCACGAAAACAACGCTTATCACCATCGCCAAGATCGCATCGGACCAGCCCAGATCAAGGAGCTCCTTGAAAACCCAGAGATAGATGAGTACGAAGATCAGAGGTGAAAGAATTATCAGTGGGCTGAAAGACAGAATGAAGGTTAAAAAAGCAGAGGAAATGAAGGCAATGAGATTTGCAAATCCGCATTTCAGTAATGGCCTTCTTTTGCCAATCAGTGCAAGTGATAACCATATGAAAAATCCCGGAATAGCTATTAAGAGCAGGAGAAAAACTAAAATCGAGATCAGGGCCAGGCTAACTCCAAAAAAGGTAAGGGAATTAAAGAAGGACAGCTCCATCCTCAGCACTGCTTACGAGCTTGGAATATCTTGCCAAGTATCCTCTGAGCTCTTTCTTCGGGGGCTTCCATCTTTCTCTTCTCTCTCTCAGCTCCTCCTCGTCAAGCTTCACGTCAAGCCTTCTCGCTGAGATGTCTATTGATATTACATCCCCGTCTTCAAGTAGCCCTATGGGGCCACCTTCGATAGCTTCCGGAACAACATGCCCAATGCATGGCCCCCTTGTTGCACCGCTGAATCTGCCATCAGTGATTAAAGCAACTCTCTGCAAACCCATTCCAGCAATTGCTGCTGTCGGCAGAAGCATCTCCGGCATTCCCGGAGCACCTTTAGCACCCATGTATCTTATGACAACCACTTCCCCTTCCGAGATCTCGTTGTTGAGAATTGCCTTCAAAGCGCTCTCCTCATTATCGAAGACCTTTGCATTTCCCTCAAACCTTAGCATATCTTCTCTGACTGCAGAAGCCTTGACAACTGCACTTCTTGCAAGATTACCCTTCAAAATCGCTATTCCTCCTTCCTTGCGATATGGCTTATCCGCCATTATTATGTCTCTTCCTCTTATAACGGCATTCTCTGCGATCTCATAAAGCCTTTTACCGCTAACCGTCATCTCGTTACTGAAGTATTCCTTCATCTTCTTCACAATCATCGGCACTCCCCCGCTTTCGTCAAGATCCGCAACCGTGTCCCTGCTTGCTGGATCAAGCAACACAACATGCGGAGTCTTTCTGCTGATCTCGTCGAACTTATCGATTTTTAGCTTCACTCCCGCTTCTCTTGCAATTGCGGGCAAATGGAGGACGGTGTTCGTTGAACCACCGATCATCATATCCATTGTCACAGCATTCTCAAAAGATCTCTCATTTATGAAGTCCAATGGCTTTATGTTGGATTTAGCAAGCTCCACAACTCTTTTTCCGCTCATTTTCGCAATTCTTAGCTTCCTTGATGATGCGCAAGGGGAAGTGGAACAGTATGGCAAACTCAGACCAAGGGTCTCTGTAAGAATTTGCATTGTGTTCGCAGTATATAATCCCTGACAGCTTCCACAGTAGGGTGCGCAGAAGTCCTCGTAGAGCTTGAGTTCAGCGGAGCTCAGCTTTCCCGCCTTGTAAAGCCCTGCTGCCTCAAATGCATCCTTTATCGAAACTTTTTCTCCTTTAACCCTTTCAGAAAGCATTGGTCCGCCAGTAACAGCAATTGCGGGAATGTTAAGCCTGAGCATTGCCATTAGCATTCCCGGGACTATTTTGTCACAGCTTGCAACGACAACAAGGGCGTCGAAGCCATGAGCTTCAACCATTGCCTCAATACTATCCGCAACGATTTCTCTTGAGGGAAGAGAGAACAGCATACCACGATGACCCATTGCTATTCCGTCACAAACACCAATTATACCGAACTCGAAGGGCACACCTCCCGCGGAGCAGATGCCTTCCTTTACCGCAGTGGTGATCTTGTCAAGGTGCATATGCCCTGGCACAATTGTGCTGTAGGCGTTCGCAATTCCTATGAATGGTTTACCGAGATCCTCGTCAAGAACGCCCAGGGATTTAAGCAACGCCCTGTGTGCAACCCTGTCGATGCCTTCTTTCACGATATCGCTTCTCATGAATTTTAAGAATGGCAAAAGCTTATAAAGATTTCATATCTCCTTGCGTTATGCGAGTTGAAGAGGTTATGAATAAAAGGATCGAGTTCGTAGACCCAGACCTGACAGTTCTGGAAGTGATCGAGAAGATCGTGAATAAGAGAATTCGATCTGTGGTTGTTAAACCCAAGGATAAGGATTATGGAGTTATTACTATTAGGGACATAGTTTACAAGTGTCTGGCCAAAGGAATCGATCCCGAAGATATAAAAGCCCACGAAATTGCCTCAAAACCGCTGATTACTGTTGAAAAAGGGACGAGCATTGAAGATGCCATTGCATTAGTGGAGAAGTCAAGGATAACAAGTGTCTTCGTCAAAGATGGTGAAAAGATAGTTGGAGTTGTTACTCTGATGGATTTGATGACAGGCTATTTAATAGGGAGACTTCTATGAAGGCAGAAGAGAGAGTAATAGGGAATATAGAACAAATGCTGAATTTAGCTTTATCCGCCTCCGAACTGCTTCAGAAAGCGGTTCTTTCGAGAGACAAGTCTTTGTTAGAAGAGGTTTCAAGGCTTGAAAGAGATGGAGACGATTTAAGGAGAAGCACAGCAAGGGAAATCTACAAGGGAGCCTTTTTACCCTATCTTAGGTCGAATATCCTGAGACTTGTTGAAGACGTTGACGACATTCTGAACACAACAGACAAAGCGGGAAAATATTGCAGAAAATTGGAGAAATTCGAATTTCTGAATTTGGGGGGAGAAGTTGAAAGGATCTTGGAGCTCAACGTAATTCTCTGTAGGATCATATCTAAAAACTTCATAGAATTCTTCAGGAATCCAGAAAAGCTTAGCGAAGCGGTAATTGTTGTTAGAATGCTCGAAAAAGAGGCTGATGACCTAAAACATTCAGTTCTTGAAAGCCTGAGAAGGAAAAATTTCGATTTCTGGGAAGGGCTATTCACATTCAATTTCATTGAGTCGATCGAGGAAATAAGTGATGTCATTGAAGACACAATGGACACACTGCAAGTTGTCGTTCTCGGTCTTTAATTCATGATCGAACTTCTCTCGCTCATCGCATTTCTGCTAATAGCGTTCAGCATAGGCTCAAATGACACTTCAAATGCGTTCGGTATCTGCATCGGCTGTAGAATCATAAGCATCAGAAGAGCAAGTCTACTGCTATTCTTTCTTGTGCTTTCAGGTCTAATTTTTCAGGGAAATAGAGTTATAGAGACAGTTGGAGAGAATCTTGTCACAACAAACATGGAAATTTCTGCAGTATCATTGACAGTATCTGCAATTATTGTTGTCATTGCAAATCTTCGCGGAATTCCTGTCTCTACGCATCAGGTTATCGTCGGAAGTTTATCTGGAGCTGGAATTGCCTTTGGAGCCAACTTCAGCTTTAAAACTCTTTGTGAGATCGTTCTTTCCTGGCTTCTATCCCCGATCGTTGCAGGAATTCTGTCAGTTCTGCTTTTCATCTCAATCGAGAGATTTTCGAAAAGACTTGGGCTTTTAGAATTTGAGAGATGGCTTGAAATTCTACTCATCTGTTCTGGAATGCTGATCTCATACAACATGGGCGCAAACGAGCTTGCAACCGCTATCGCCCCGCTTGTAGCTACAGATGCGGAATTGGGCTCAATAACATTCTTCGGTGCAGTTGCGATTACCCTAGGAGCACTTCTACTGGCCAGAAGAATTGCGGAAACTCTTTGCAAGGGTATTGCGAGCGTGGACCCAAGGTCAGGGTTTTCCGCCCAGTTCGGTGCAGGTATAAGTGTTTACCTTTTCACAGTTCTTGGAATGCCAGTTTCTACCACCTACTCGCTTGTAGGCGGAATTTTGGCAGTAGGACTCTTTAAATCTGTAAAAACTCTAAAAGTCAAAAAGATTAAGGAAATAGCAATCAGCTGGTTCTCCGCACCATTGGTTGCATTTTTCCTTGGATATATCTCCTCAAAAATTTTTCTTGGAGTTTAAAAGAATCTAATCGTCTCCAAATTCATGGGAGCCCGCGTCTCGATCTTGAATGTCTTGTAGATCGTCGAAGCAAGGTCTATGCACTTCCCCTCATCGCCATGCACTGTTACGATCTTCGAAGGTTTTGGAGTGAGATATTTCACATAGTTAACGAGTTGTCTTCTGTCAGAATGCCCCGAGAAACCGTCAACAGTTTCCACACGCATTTTTACATCTACTACTTCTCTCTTTCCATTCGCTGGGAAAGGTATCTCTTTCCAGCCCTTCTGCACTTTTCTGCCAAGAGTTCCCTCCGCCTGATATCCGACGAATACTATCGTGTTCTTCTCATTCGGAGCCAAATGCTTGAAGTATTCCATCACAGGGCCACCGTTCAGCATTCCAGAAGGCGAGATTATGACACACGGGGAAGGATCGTTAATCACATCTTCTCTCTTTGAGCTTGTTTCAACCTTGATGAAGCTCTCGCTTATGAATGGGTTGATCCCGTTGTAGAATATCAGATCTCTGAGGTTTGCGTTAAGGTATTCGGGATAGGTTGTGTGTATTGCGGTTGCCTCGTAGATCATTCCGTCGATGTATATCGGAACTTCTCTGAGCTTCTTTTCCCTTATAGCCTCCTCAAGGACGATCATTACTTCCTGACTTCTTCCCACCGCAAACGTCGGAATTAAGACTTTTCCTCCGTTTTCAATTGTCGAGTTTATGATCTCTATGAGTTTTTGTTCCGCCTCGCTTCTTGAAGGCTGAAAGTCATTTGCGCCCCCATATGTCGCTTCCATTACCAGGGCCTCCAGTCTTGGAAAGACATTCGTTGCCTTATCGAAAAGTCTCGTTTTTTCGAACTTGAAATCTCCCGTAAAGGCAATGTTATAAAGTCCCTCTCCAACATGGAAATGTGCAATCGCAGAGCCAAGAATATGGCCGGCGTTGTAAAATGTGAGCCTTAAATCGGGGCTTATGTCGGTAACCTCCCCGTAGTCCAAAGTTATCGTATGCTTTAAAGCTTCCCTAACCATCGCGGAATTGTATATCGCCTCATTTTCCCTTTCAGCCACTTCTATGAAGTCCAGCTGTAGCAGGGTCATCAGATCACGCGTTGGAGGTGTTGTGTATATCGGACCGTTGTATCCGAACTTGTAGAGCAGTGGAACAAGACCGCAATGGTCTAGGTGGGCATGCGTGATGACAACCGCATCGATCGAGTCAAGAGGCTGAACTTCTGGCAAGTAAAGGTATGGAGTTTCTGAAACATTGCCCACATTCACCCCGCAATCGATTAGAACTTTCGTATTCCTTGTCTGGAGAAGATAGCAACTCCTGCCAACTTCCCTGCATCCTCCTAAGAATGAAACTCTCACCCAGTTTTCATCGATGAGCACTCTGCGATGTATTCTTTCTCCTATCCTTCTGAGAATCTCCCCTCTCTCGTCTCTGACGCTGGTCAGATAGTTTCTGATGCTTTCAATGATCTTTGACTTTATCGGTGGAGTTCTCGCAACTCTCGGACTCCAACCAGTTTCTTTCATGATCTCTCTGAAGGTTGCCCCCTGTTTTCCGATAACCACCCCAGGCTTCTCCGCTTCTATAAGAACCTCTCCGTTCTCATCGTCAAAGCTTATGCTTGATATCTTTGCTTCTTCAGGCACGATCTTTTTTATAATCTCTTCTGCCTCATTCTTTGGCTTTAAAATCTTTGGATCTGGTCTTATAACGATCCTCTTTCTCAACTCTTTTGCAAGCTTCTTTATGATATCTATCCCAGCGATTTCCTGGGGGTTTTCAATGTAAACCACTAAAAGCGGTCCCTCAAATTCAACATTCTTAATCCTTACATTCTCAGGAACAAGTTCCCTTATCTTTTTCTTTAACTCATCCAGCTCTACCATCTCCCCTATTTCTTAAATTTTGAGATTATCCTCTCGATCTCTTCTGACTCCAACTGATGGAATTCGCTCTCAGTGATCTTCACAACATCTATTCCATCCCCCGAAGCGGAATCTCTCTTCATTGCAGACATTATTGCTCTGACTGCAAGTTCTACAGCCTCATTTGTTGTGGTTTCTGGCGTAAATCTGTCTTCGAGAACACCGTAAGCTGTAAAGCTCCCACTACCAGTTGCGACGATATCTCTTTCCTCGATAGCTCCGCCAATGGGATCGATCGAGAATATCCTCGCACCTTCCTCATCAACACCGCCAATTAGGAGCTGAACAAAGTAAGGATAGTACCGATACGAGTTCAGCAAGTTCGAAGTGAGAGTTGCTATTGCCCTGACAGTTGGCTTTCTCTCCCTCTTTATTTCATAAAGGCTCGCCTCAACTCTGATAATTCTGGCAAGGAACTGTGCATCACCAACGCTTCCCGCGGTAGTCATGGCAATCCTGTCCGCTACCTGATAAATCTTCTTTGCAGTTCTGCTTGCAATCAGATTACCCATAGTAGCCCTTTTCTCGGTAGCAAGGACTACTCCATCCCTGCAAACCAGTCCTACCGTTGTTGTTCCTTTATATATCTTTCCTTCCATGTCCATAGATTCACCCAAAATAGCCCACTCGGGCACTAAGAATACTTAGGGAATAAAGATTTTTAAAGGTTTCGTTGATTTACCTCCATGATCCAAAATGCGATAGAAGTTGGAAAAATGCTATTCCAATCCGGGCTGGTTGATGGGGCGAGCGGAAATATTAGTTTCCGTGAAGGAGATAAAATTCTGATCACAAAATCTGGAACAAACCTCAATTCACTGGATTTAGATTCGTTTGTTGAGATTACAGACTCAAAAGCTTCAAGCGATCGGTTAGTTCATGCAAAGATCTATGAAAAAACGAGATACAATGCGGTAATTCACTGCCATGGAGTATTTAATGTCGTTTTGAGCCTCAAAAAAAGCAAGATCATACCTCTGGACTTGGAGGGGAAACTATACTTTGGAGAATTGAACGTCGTAAGCGATGAATTTGGGAGCTATGAATACGCTGAGAACATCGCGGAAGAAGTTGAGGCGAAAGGAGTCGCGATAGCAAAGGCTCATGGAATCTACTCCGCGGGAAAAGACCTAATCGAGGCTTTTAACAAGGCATGCTATGTGGAGCATTCATGCGAAGTTCTCTACTACCTAAACCTTCTCGACAAGCTTTGACATCGCAAAGGCTGGAAAAGGCTTCGAAGCGTCACCGTATTTTTCCGATAACCTAACGCAATTGCAGATCTGCGAGATTAGAAATTCTCCAATACCACAGGCTAAAACATTTTTCAAATTGTATTCATACAGCTTCTCTTTGATTTCTCTCTGCAAGATTCTGATCATGGCTTTTTTAGCCTTGTAAGCTAACAATCTTACATTTAATTCTCCCAATTCTTCGAGATCACAGCAGACAGTCCTCGCAAGTCTGCGCATGCAGTCTTCCACGCTTTTTCCAGCGGAGTCTGGTGTTTCGCAGTTGTAATCCTCCTCCCGAATTTCTCCAGTAATTCTGAAAACGTCTGCGGTTATTGCAAAATACTCCGGACAGAGATCCGCTCCTTCAAAGCTTTTCAGAATGTAGAAAACTGGAGTTCTGAGGACACCAACATACACAAGCTCTTTTCTCTGCAATCTCGCGAAGTCTGTTTTTTCTGCAAGAGGCCTATCCTTAACCGGGATCAGATCTGTCGTTGTTGATCCAATGTCGATAAAAAGGAAATCTCTGAAGCCCTCGTTCAACAGAAAAGATACCGAGGCCATCCAGTTGCTTGCACAGAATTTTAAGGGATCGTCAATCTCTCTCCTAAGCAGACCTTCAACGTCAAGGAAATAGACATCCTTAAAAATTTCTCTGCATACTTTTGAAATATACTCTATCCCCTCTCTTTTACTTTTAAATACATCTGCAAGCTCTGCGGTTATTACAATTCCCGCCTTCTCCGCTCCAAATTCTTTTGATATCTCCTTGAGTTTATCTTTCAACTCACTGGCTTTTTTCCACATTGGAAAGTAGATTATCCTGTTGTCTTTTCCGTTTGAAACCTTCAGGTTTGCTCCGCCAATATCAATCCCCAAGGAATTCATTAAGCGTCCTCTCACCAAAAGAGAAGATCTGATAATCCTCACCAGCAGGATATAATCGAGATGCAATCTTTTTTGGAGGAAAGAAGTGACCCATATGGGTGAAAACAACTCTCTTTGCCTCTACGCGTTCAGCTAAAGACAAGGCTTCCCTGGCATTCATATGCTTCTTGAATTTACCACTTGGAGCAATTGCATCCACTATGAACAGATCGGGTTTAAGCATCTCTTCTATGCTCATTTCGGGTATTTCGATTCTTGTATCGCCCGTAATCACAACTTTGTATCCATTCCACTCGATTTTCACACCAACAGCATCTACAGGGGGATGATTGACCGGGAATAAAGTGAATTGCAAGTCTGAGATCGAGAATTTCTCGTAAACATTCACCTCGCGCTTTTTGTAGCTCAGAAAATGCATGTATTTTCCGATGTCTTCATGTATCTGAGGAGTTGTGTAGACCTCAACATTCCCCTGAACTCTGTAGAATTCGCTAAAACCCCCGAAGTGATCGAAATGGGGGTGAGTCCATATGACAGCATCGACCCTCTCGATACCATTATCAAGCAACTGTCTACGCAGATCTGGAGATGTGTCGATCAATATGACCTTACCAGCATTCTCTACGAGGATCGAAAATCTTTTTCTTTCCCATCCATTCCTTCTGGCATCTTCACATGTTTTGCAGTGGCAGTTCAGCACAGGCGTTCCCGGCGAGTCTCCAGTGCCAAGCAGTTGGACGATCATGTTTCCTGAACCCTTATCCTGAATCTGTTCTTTATATCTTTGATTGCAAAGATCAGATCCTTTTGGGTCAGCATTTTACGTCCTTCAAGCAAGGCTTTAAGCACCGCTTCCCTGATAACGAGCTTGATATCCGCTCCTGTAAATCCCGAAGTCTCTTTAACGAGCTCGTCAATGTCGAATTTGCCATCAATATTCTCGAGGAAAATTTCGAATATTCTTTTTCTTATCTTTTCTTCAGGTTCAGGAAACTCGAGAACCTTGTCAAATCTTCTCCAGACCGCTAAGTCTAAGAGCGCTGGGTGGTTTGTGGCTGCGATCAACAGCACACCGTCAGTTACAAGGTTTATATCGTCAATTGCTTTGAGCAGAGTATTAACAGCCCTTTTTATAGCTGCATGCTCATCGCTTGTCCTCATTTTCGCGATGTAGTCGAATTCGTCTATGAAAAGAATACATGGAGCGAGCTTTTTTGCGATCTCAAAAACCTTTTCGATGTTTTTGGAGGTCTCTCCAAGATACTGGCTTGTGATCATCGAAAGCTTAACTTCAAGCAATGGCAAGTAGAGTCTTTTGCTCAAAGCCCTTGCAGTCGTCGTTTTTCCCGTTCCCGGAGGACCAATGAACAGGATCTTGCCTATATCGACAAGACCGATCTTCCTAAGATATTCTCTCTCGCTCAGAGCTATCTCTATTTTTCTGACTTCTTCGATCTGCTCCTCATTCAGCGCTATGGAATCGAAATCAACATTTATTTCTTCAGGTGAAAATATTCTCACAAGATCGAGCATTTCTCTCGTCTCTTCGCTCTTGCTGAGTTCTGCAACAATACTCGAAAGCCACTCCTTGTCGCCATG
>JASKJN010000045.1 GCA_030153385.1 Archaeoglobaceae archaeon | reverse complement strand
GTCAGAATAAGTAACCTGGGGTCTCTCTTCAACCTCGAATCCATATACCATGGGATCTTTCGATGAGGGCAAGACGTTTACAACTGCAAGCGTTTGCTGATTTAATGCAACTCTCGTCCCGGGCTTAAGCTCGTCTGGAGAGATATACTGCGACGCGTAAACTACAAGTTTTGGGCCAGTCGAACTTCTTACGATAACTCTTCCATCTTCAAGCACATCTGAAACTACGCCCACAAGTAAAGGAGGTGACCTTAAACGTTCAAGCTCACTTCTAAGCCTTCTAACTTCTCTTTCATATCTCAATCTTTCGCTTTCGATAAGTCTTTTTTCATCTTCAAGTCTTCGACAAACTTCTCTAAGCTTATAATATTCCTCTTCAAGCTTCTTCAGCCTATCCATCAGATAGCTCAGGTCTTCTGACATTTCACCAACCCCTGCCGGAAGCCTCCAAATAAATATATATCCCTTCAACTATATGAACTTATTGTTTGGTGATCGTATGAATTGTGAGATTTGCGGAAAAGAGCTTGCGGGTGCGGGGATTAAAATAATCGTCGAAGGGACTGAATTGACTGTCTGCCCTTCATGCAAGCGTTATGGTAGTGAGAAGGTCTCGACAGCTGTGCAATCAGGAGCAAAGAGGGTTCTGATAAAGAAAAAGAAAGTCAATACGGATATCGAGTTCAGAGATGAGCTTGTGGAAAACTACAATCAGATAATAAAGCAGGAGAGGGAGAAAAGGGGATGGAGTCAGGAACAGCTTGCAAAGAAAATTCAGGAAAAGGAGTCTCTTATCAAGAAGATAGAGAATGCTGAAATTACTCCCGATCCCGAAGTGGTTGCAAAACTCGAAAAGCTTTTTGGAATAAAGCTGAAGGAGAGCGTGCCCGTGGTTAAAGTGGAGAAGAAGTCCTCATTAACTCCAACGCTTGGCGATATTGTGGTCGTTAAGAAGAAGGAAAGGTGAGATCATGGCGATGTTCAGCTTCATTTACGTAACCGCAAGCTCTAAAGAGGAGGCGGAGAAAATCTGCAGGCATCTTCTGGAGAAAAAGCTCGTCGCATGCGTTAACATATTTCCCGTAAAGTCTTATTTCTGGTGGGAAGGAAAGATCGAGGAGGCGGAAGAATACGGAATAATCCTAAAGACAAAAAATGAGAAGTTTTCCGAGATCAGAGACGAGATCAAAAAGCTTCACAGCTACACAACTCCCTGTATCTGTTCCTTCGTTGTCGATAAAGGCTTGAGAGAATTTCTGGACTGGATCGAAAAAACGGTTGAATGAAGGGAAGGGAAGTGGAGTACACCGAGGAGAATTTCAGAATTTTGAGGGAGAAGAGGAAAAAAGCCAAGGAATTGATGGGGGTCTTGGAAAGTTTTGGACTGCATGGAATTGTTTACGGGAGTGTTGCAAGGGGAGATGTGAACTGCAAAAGCGATATCGATATCTTCATCCCCCAGCAGGTCCCATCCTTCAAGATAGAGCTGGCTCTTGAAGGCTTTGATTTTTTGGAGAAGAGGATCGTGCAAGCCACTCCGAACTACGCGATCAAAGGAGAGATCGTTATTGATGAACAGACGACGATAAGCTTTCCACTCGTAAAGATGAAGGAAAGAGAACTGGAATTTTACAGATTCGGCGGTTGCATAAGCTATGAGGAGCTACTGAATGATCTCAGGGTTCCTGGAGTTGATAAGAGGTTGACACTGATAATCCCAAATGAAAGAGGACACAATGAGATTCCCCTTGCAGAGATCCATCCAAGCATTGTTGCGAAAACACTCGGAGTTTCTGTTGACATAGTTCTCGAAAGGATCAGGGTTCTTAGCAGAAGAAGGGAGCTTGGAAGAACCGGGATTTACATCTGCGAAAGAATTCATAAAGCGGAGAGCTTCGAATCCGCGCTGAGAGAGATAGTGGCAAAGAATCCGGCGATTCGAAAAAGATTAGAGGACTAAAAAAGTTGACTCTGCGTTGTTTTTTCAATTCCAAGGAGATCGCAGGCGGATTTTTTAACTTGCTCGACAAACTCCTTTTTGGTATAAACTCCAAAACGCCAGTTGTCGATCCAAGAGGCTTTTAATGCTTTCACTATCTTTGAAACGTCTTCGAGCTTTGCAATTTTTCCATCAATCTCCACACGAACGCTGAATTCTCGGATGTCTTCAATAGGAGGTATATCGACGATGACGTATCTCTGCTCAATTCCCGCGTTTTCTGCGATTTTCTTCTCAATTCTCTTCTCATTTAGCTTCATTATCTCCTTCAAATCTACGCTTTCCTTTCCCACGTAAACCGCTCTTTTGAAAAGTCTCCTGTTCTGCAGAAATTCGTAGAACTCCGGATCGTGGGCTTTTATGAGCTGCATTGCAGTGCAGTCGTCGATTTCAACCAGCTTTTTCGCGTCAAAACCCGCTTCGATCACCCTCTCCATCGCCCTCTCATACATCTTCGTCGCTATTCTGCAGACATGGTGGTAGTAGACAGCGGGATACATCATGAACCTCGAGATGAGCAGTGACTCTGCTGCTTTTATTCCGCCCCCCTCAACAACGATCCCATCTTTAAACTTGATCTTCTCGATTAACCTTGAAATATCAAAGATCCCGTACGCGACTCCCGTGTAATGCGAATCCCTGACAAGATAATCCATTCTGTCCACATCGATGTCTCCGCTTACGATCGACTCAGTTTTACCGCTGATAATATCCGCAATTCTCTTTATGTTGAATCCATAAGCTTCCAGAACCTCTCTGAGCTCCCCATTTACAGCGAGCTTGATATCCTCATGCCCATGAAGGCAGTAAGCTTTCAGCACTCTTTCACTGCTGTGGGAAAATGGGGGATGAGCGATGTCGTGTAAAAGAGCTGAAACAACGACCTCTTCATCCATTTCAAGCTTTTTTGCAAGAATTCTTGCGAGGTGCATCGTGCCGAGGCTGTGTTCAAATCTCGTATGATTGGCTCCAGGATAGACGAGATTGGCAAATCCAAGCTGTTTTATGCGCCTGAGCCTCTGAAATTGTGGGGTATCGATGATCGCGATCTGCGATTCTTCGAGCTTTATCAACCCGTGAATCGGATCCTGAATTGTTTTCTCCATAGTGGAAGTTGACAAGGTTTAAAAAAAGCTTCCGCAATTTTATCTGTGGATTTGGGGATCAGGGGATACATCACCAAGACACCAGCTATGGGAGGAGAAATCAAAAAGGAGCCCGAGGATTTTTATGTAGAGGAAATAATCGACTTAAATCTCTCAGAAGACGGAAATTTTGCAGTTTTGAGAGTTGAGAAGAAGAACTGGGAAACTCTGAAATTCGTAAGGGCGATTGCGAAAAAGCTCGGTATAAGCCAGAAGAGGATCTCCTTCGCTGGAACTAAGGACAAAAGGGCTTTAACCGTGCAGTTTTTCACGATCAGTGGTATTAAAAAGGAGGATTTGGAAGGTTTGAGCATAAGGGATGCCAAAATTGAATTTGTTGGCTATTCGCGGAGAGAGCTTAGACTCGGAGATCTTCTCGGGAATTTTTTCAGAGTAAGGGTTGTCGGAGCTAAGAATGGAGAAATATTCTGGAAAACGAAAGAAGAACTCAGCGAGAAGGGTATTCCGAACTTTTTCGGGGAACAGAGGTTTGGGACACGCGGGATAACACATGAGGTTGGAAAGCTGATCCTTCAAAGGAACTACTCCGAAGCCTTCTGGACTTTCGTTGCAAAGCCATCAGATGTTGAAGAAGAGCTTAGAAAAATCAGAGAAGAGCTATGGAACTGCAGAGACCCAATTTACGGACTTAAGGAGCTTCCCAAGCATTTGAACTATGAGAGAACCTTACTTCAGAAGCTTAGGGAAGGAAAGAGTGAAAAAGAAGCTTTGCTATCCCTCCCAAAGACTCTAAAGATGATGTTCATTCATGCCTATCAGTCCTACATATTCAACAGATTGCTTTCGCAGAGAATTGAGGAGTTTGGGGAGCTAAAGACTGTGATTGAAGGAGACTGGGCATGCTATCTGACTTACAAGACAAGAAAACCATCTTTCTCTGGCTTCACAAGGGTTGAGTTAAATAGGAGCAGAGTGAATTTTCTCGTAAAAGAGAATTTTGCAGTTCTCGCTTTGCCTCTTGTAGGATACGAAACGAAGCCTGAGGGCTGGAGCAAAATAGCTTTAGATTTTCTTGCTGAAGACAACCTCGAAATTTCGGACTTCAAGACAGAGCACAAGGAGTTTTCTTCGAGCGGTTCTTACAGAGCTGCGTCTATTCCTGTTGAGATTACAGAGCTAAAGCTCGAAGGCGAATTTTTCGAGTTCTACCTTCCCGCAGGTTGCTACGGAACAGTTTTGCTGAGAGAGTTCATCAAATCATAAATATTAGTTTTTACAATAAAAAAGCCTTTAATGCCAAATCTGCGCTGAGGCTCAAATTTCAAAACGAAGTTTCAAATATTACACACATTTGATTGCTTTGAAAGACAATTATTGAGTATCTCATGAAAGCGTACCAAGATCTTGCTTCTCTCATCCACCATCTCGGTAACATTCAACGATATCGGAAATTTTATCCGAAAATTTCTCAACCTCAACATAAGCAACGATTTCGTCTGTGATCCTTGTAAACAACAACTGGATTGTTGAAGAGAAAGAAGTTCGGAATTTTTAGAATTCTCCCCGTTGGCACACTCGGCAATCTTTCTCCATCCCCAACTTCCCTCAAAGTCGTCCTGAACCAGCCTATTTCCACTACATCCCCTTTTATTGCTGGATTTGTTAAAATTTTTATTCTTACGTCTCTTTTTATCCGCTTCACCCTTCTCAGAATCAATCCAGCGATAAAATTTGCAAAGTAATCTTTAAGCACAAAGGAGAATCCGAGAGCGCTGAGCAGTGCAACTGCAAGTTGCAGAGTTAGCAGTTCCATGCCCTTTCCAATGTCTATCAAGATATATAGAGATATCGTTCAGCGCTTTGAATATCGAAGAATCTCTCTGAAAGTTGCAAGCCATGATGAATCTATTTTTGGGAATATACTTGCTTTTTGCTCTTAATTTTGAATTCTACAGCATAATCATTATCTCTCCTTCCTAAGCCCTCTCTTCTTCTCCTCAAATTTTTCTCACAGTCTCACAGAAATCCATCATCTAGGATCCGAAGAGGATTATCGTTGCCTCACCTTCAAAGTAGTATTCAAAGAGTCTCCAGGGTATGCGTGGTGCATCGTGGAGCGATATAGCCATCCTCATAGCATAAGCTCTGCTGTGAGACTCAAGATTTAAAAATTTAAAGGATCAATCGGATTGATGAGAAGAGAAGCACAGCTTTGGTTAAAAAGTGCAGAGGAAGATTACTTCGATGCTGAAGCATTCTACAAGAGCAAGAGGTACTTCAGAACTGCTTTTTTTGCACAGCAAGCAGTCGAAAAAGCCTTAAAAGCGATGTTCATAGTGATTGCAAGAGAAGATCCGCCGAAGATTCACACAGTTACAGAACTTTACAGGATCCTGACAGAAAGAAGCAATTTCAGACTTTCAGAAGAAATTGAGGAGCAACTATTCTTTCTGAACAAGTTTTACTCTGTCACCCGATATCCAGATGCGGCGAATGGGCTTCCTTCCGAGAGCGTTGACAGGCTCGAGGCTGAAAGGGCTCTGAGAATAGCGAAGGAAGTGATAGAGCATGCAAGAAAATGTGCTGGAGAGAGTTAAAAAAATTGCAGATAACCTTAGGAAAGCTCTGGAGAAAAGAGGGATAAAGGTTGGCGAAATATATCTGTTTGGAAGCTATGCAAGGGGGGATTATCTAAAATCGAGCGATATCGACCTTGTAGTTGTTTCTGAGGATTGGGAAAGGATTCCCTTTTTAAAAAGGCTCGATATTGTGAATGAAGCTGTCTGGGATGAAAGGCTCGGCAATCTGGAAGTTATTCCCGTAACAAAAAAAGAGCTTGAGATGAGGAGTTCGGTTGTTTTGAGGGATGCATCCAAGTACTGGATCAGGATCTTATAAAGCTTGATTTCTATCAGACTTTTACCATTTGATTTCGAAGTAAAAGCCCCTTAAACTCTTCGTTATTTTATACCACGCCTATATCATCTCCTTCAAGATTATCTCGGTATCTTTCCCGATGACAACAAAGCCCCTTGGAACAGTTTTCTTGACAAGAAGAACGTTCAGATCTTTTTCTTTGAAGGCAAGCTTTTGATTTTCTGCAACAACTCTTCCAATAAGGGCAGAGTTAAGGTTTTTCTTCAAAGTGAAAGGGAGCCAGCAGTTTATCTTTCCTTCAAGAAAAACTTTCTTTGCTTCTTCTGGCTCAATCCTTTCAACTTCAACACAGTCCCCTATCCTTATTCCAGCGTTTTCAGCAGTTACCTCATCAAGCTCAAGAAATTCTTTTCCTTTCCAAACCTTCGCAGCAGTATTTTCAATCAGAACGTATTCCTTTGGCCTGAATCCT
This sequence comes from Archaeoglobaceae archaeon, assembly GCA_030153385.1. GTDB lineage: Archaea > Halobacteriota > Archaeoglobi > Archaeoglobales > Archaeoglobaceae > WYZ-LMO2. The sequence goes on along the minus strand of JASKJN010000045.1, from coordinate 6,916 downwards.
CCAACTCTTACAATGCCCCTGTATCTTTCGTTCTCATCGAGAAGAGAAGTTCTGAACTTCATATCTCTCGTTATCAATTTTTTAATATAGTTTTTGTCTTTACTCCTTGATTTCGAGGAATTCCAAGATCTACTGTCGCATTCAGGCCATAGTCTCTCAACCAGTCCTCAGCCAGCGTTTTTAAATTTTCATAGTCCTTTTTGTATATCAGCCCATAAAGCGTTGGACCCCAGGAGCTCTGCCCGAAACCAAAGGTTTTTTGCTCAAGAAATTCAATAAGTATCTTTAAATCATCTCTGAACACTCCCCCTTGGTATTTTTCGAAATGCTTCCCTACCAATACCTGAATTTCCGACAAAAATCTTCCAAATTCTTCAATTCTCCTCTCTTTAATTGCTGGAATCAGTCCAAGCAGTATTCTGTGCGAAATTTTTTCTGCAAACTCGCTTTTGCTTGTCAGGGAGCTCATTATCGGCTTCTCTTCCACTTCATCAAAACCCCTTCTCAGCTTTGGGATTATCAGCAGGAAAGCCCATTCTTCTGGTATCTCCTCTCTGAATGCAAGCGGAGGAAAGCAGTTTCTCACACCTCCATCGATCACGAATCCGCCGTATTTGAAAACGTACGTGCTAACCCCCGAATTTTTACCCCTTTCCAGAATTTTCGAGATCTCTTCTATTTCAGCATCGATTTTTTTCAGTTTCGAAATTCCTAATCCGACGGCAAGCTTTAGCTGGGTGGTTGAGCCGAGGCCTATGTGTCTCTCTATATTTCTTTCCACTTTTATATAGAAATCAAAGCTGGTTCCAAACCTTCTGTCCATTCTCTCCAGAGCATCCTTTATATCTCTTGTGTCCTCTTTATTTTGAGCAATTATCTTCTGTCTGTCGCTCTCCTCTATCCTCAAAAGATAGCCACCCTCAATACCGGCGCCAAGAGAGCCAAATCTCCTTCCCAGAGTGCCTGAGGGGTCGATAATACCGAGATGTAGTCTTTTTGGCGTGTCTATTAGCATCGAAATAGTTATACATCTTTTTTTAAAATCCTTTCCATGCATTTCGCGGGAGTGAATCTCGATGTAGCAAGAGTCATGGGAGTCATAAATGTCTCACCAGAAAGCTTCTACAAAGGAAGTGTTGCAAAAAGAGAGGAGGAATTGATTGAAAGAGTCTTGAAGATGATCGAGGATGGCGCTTCCTTCATAGACATCGGGGCAAGGTCTACAGCACCTTACTTGCAAACGGCGATTAGCGTAGAAGAGGAGAAAAGAAGAATTCTCTGGGCTTTTGAAACTCTCAAAAGTCTCGAGCTGAAAGTCCCGCTGAGTGCAGATACTACGAACTCTGAAGTTGCTGAAGCTGCAATAAATGCTGGGGCTGAAATAGTGAATGATGTCACAGGATTGAAGAGTGATCCAAGAATGGCAAAGATCGTGAAAGAGTATGACTGCTCCGTTATAATCTGCGCATACAAAAAGGGCTTGAGCTTCAAAGATCCATTGGATAACGTAATTGCTGCACTTGATGAGAGCATTGAGATTGCGAAAGCCTTGGACATAGATAACGAGAAAATTGCTGTAGATCCAGCGATCGGATTTTTCAGACCTGAATGGATCCCCTGGTATGACTGGGACTCAGAAGTAATCGCGAACCTTTCTTTACTGAAGAAAAAGTTTGAATTTCCGCTGCTTGTTGGTGTATCGAGGAAGTCTTTTATAGGAAAGATAACTGGAAGAGAAGATCCGTCTGAAAGACTTTTTGGTAGCCTTGCAGCTACAGCGATAGCTGTATTCAACGGAGCAGATATAATACGAACCCATGATGTCAGGGAAAGCTTGGACGCCATAAAAATTGCTTGTTATCTCAGAAAACACCTCTGTAGGAGCTGAGTGATCGCTTATGAGGGTTCTGGGAATAGATCCTGGAACAAAATCAATGGACCTATGTCTGCTGGAGAACGGTGAATTGGCTGGTGAAGCGTCTGTAGAGACAAAAGACGTTGCAGTCAATCCTGATTTGCTTCTGGAGAATGTCAGGGAAATGGGGCAGATTGACGTAGTGGTCGTGCCTTCGGGATATGGGGTTGAAGTGATGGAGCTTGAGCGAATTCCCGAAGAGCTTCTGGAGGATTGGTACTACACCTTCGTTCTTGCGACTACCAAGGAAGAAATAGAAGAAGGGGTTGCAAATGGAATCGTGGGGGCAAATATATACCTTGCAATGACGCAGTTCGTTAAAAAATTGTATGAGTTTAATGCCAAGAAAATACTGATCCCGGGAGTGATAAATCTACCCACAATTCCGCTGCATAGAAAGCTAAACAAGATTGACATGGGAACTGCGGACAAGCTGGCGGTCGCAGTTCTCGGAATCCACGAAATGGCAGAAGAACACGGGATAGACTACAATAAGGTGAACTACATCCATGTGGAACTGGGTTTCGGATACAACTCGGTAATTGGAATCAGAGGGGGAAGGATTGTTGATGGTATAGGTGGATCGCTATTCCCCGGTCCAAGTTTTCTGACTGCTGGAGCTCTCGATTTAGAGGTTGCTCAGGCTGTGGGGAGGTTTGAAAAGAAAGATGTTTTCACAACAGGCTGTGCTTCAACAGCAAGCGCTTCTACGCCTGAGGAGCTGGTTGAGAGATCAGAGAATGACTGGAAGTGCAGATTGTGCTTTGATGCAATGATTGAAGGTATTTGCAAGGCAGTTTATCAGATTAACTATATCGTGGAAGATCCTTCAGTTGTTATGCTTTCAGGAAGAGTTTCAAGAATACCCAAGATCAAAAAAGAACTCGAGAAAGAGCTTCAGAATTTCGGAGAAGTGAGGGTTATGAGAGGATTGCCGGGAGCCAAAACTGTAAAGGAAACCGCTCAGGGATATGCGGTAATCGGTGACGGGTTGTCAGGAGGAAGATTCTCCAATCTGATCAGGCACGTTGGAATAGACAAGGCAAAGGGGAGCGCCCTCGACTACATTGCGATACCCAGTTTCAGGGAAAGCAGACTGGGGAAAAACTTTGCAAGACTTAGAAAGGTGGGATTCAAGGAGGACTTATTCTTTTTAAAAATGGATCCCAACAAAGATAGGCAATGAGCCGGCGCTAGACGATATTAAGAGCTCTCAACTGAAACACTTGAGACAGACAAGCGAGGATCGTCGTGTGAAGCAAGCTCAACAAGCTGAGCACAAGTATTTCACATGTCTATCAATTGAATCTACTCTTTTTCTACAATTCAATAGCAATTCTGTATCCATCAAACTGCTGATTGTTGGTTTCAGTCCTAAATTCTCTCAACAATTCTCTCGCGTCTTTAACGATTTCGTTCTTTATTTTCTCTGCTAAGGCATCGAGATCCATGAAGAATTTTGGGTTTTGGGAGTATATTTGCTTTTTGATGCCTAGATTTCGAAGTTCAGGGTTTTGAAAAAATTTAAGTCAAGTTGGGACGCTACCAAGCATGGAAATTTCGGAGCTGGCATTTGAATTGGGAGCGAATGTTTTCGGTGTTGCTGATTTGGACGAGATAAAAGGTTATCCTGTCCACCCAGAAAACCTCTTAGAGGATTTTAAATATGGGATAACCATTGGTGTGAAACTTCCCGATTCTATATTCGATTTGCTTCCCGAATCAAGGTCACTGTATTCCAGATACTACACTGTGGCTAACGATCTTCTCGACAATATTGCGTTCAGATTGAGCAGGTATATTGAAAAAGAAGGGTACAAAGCACTCCCGATACCCGCATCTAAGATAGTAGATGGTCTATATTGGAGTAGCCATATTTCTCACAAAGCCATAGCGAGGGCTGCTGGTGTGGGCTGGATTGGAAGAAGCTTACTCCTAATCACTCCCGAATTTGGACCAAGAGTGAGGCTTGCAAGCATTCTAACAGACATGCCACTCGAAGCCGGAAAACCAGCAAAAAACAGGTGTGGGAAGTGCAGAGAATGTATTGATAATTGTATTGCTAAAGCCTTACGTTTCTCTGAGTTTGAAGATTATCCCAAAAGAAGGGAAGAGGTTCTGGATGTTGACAAATGCGCCTCAAAGTTAAGGGAATTTGCTGCTGATCCGAATAAAGGAACAATGGTTTGTGGAATTTGCATCAAAGTTTGCCCATGGGGGAAGAAAAAATAAACGAGGTAGCAAAGAAGAGCAGGAAATAGCTGGTTGGAGGTGGATTTACAATTTAGCCACCCAAGAAAGCTCATGGTTTTAACCTGTTTTTGAAATATATTTGCTTTTTCCCAAATTATTGTCTCAAGATCCAATACCTTTCTTTTCTAAGACCTTTCTTTTTCAGTTCCTCAAACTTTTTCCTCGCAATCTCATAAAATCCATCATCGTGCAGAACTTTTCCATGGTCCATCGCATCAAGTGCTGAAGGGGAAAGATTTTCGAGAGCTTTTATGAATTCCTCTTTTTTGTAAGCTAATATGTCCACTGGCAGAAATTCTTCGTTCAGCATGTAAATATCCTTAGTCCTTTCCAAAGGATTGCCTTTCAGCTTATCTGAAATTACGATTATATCAAAATCGCTTGCCAGGTTGTAGTTTCCCCTAGCGTAGGAACCAAAGAGAATTATCGTTACATCTCCTTCAAAGAATTTTACGATTCTATCAGCAAATTCCTTAAGTTTTTCCAAGCTCATGCTTTAATTTCTCAACAAAATTAATTATTTTCTCTGAAAGCGATAGAAGCTCTTTTGCAATCTCTTCGGAGTAGTATTCAAATGGAGATCCTTCTGGATAAGCGTCAGGGTATCTTGGAGCTATGTAATGCCTGTCAAGCTCCATTGCAAAGGAGATGATATCCTTCGGAACTTCTATTCCAGAATTGCTCAGTTCTCTCAAAAGCTTGGTCACTGAATGACCAATCGGAGAAACACCCAGTCCTCTCAAAATAGCCTTCACAGCAAGCTCCGCTGATTGCTGAGCTTTAAAACTTGCCCATTCGTAGTATTCGTTCTCCAAATCTGAATAAGCTGATCCCAAAGTCCTTTTAGCTTCCTTCAACCATCTCTCGTATTCTTTTTCTTTGAACATTTCCCCACCTACCATCAACTAACTCCAACCAGCCCTCCTCATCGCTTCCGCTCGGTTTCTGCTGGTCAGAGAACGCTCCTTATCAAATCTTCCGAAACCCTGATGTATTTCTTCACAGCTCTTACAAATATTTCTTTCTGCTGCAAGAAGGTTATCCACCACGTATCTTCAAACTCTTCCGGCAAATCCTTAAATATTAGCCTTATCTGCGCCTCAGATATCTTCTCTCCTCTCGCTTCAAGGATCTTCTTAAGCTTTGCGACTTGGATATGCATTAACTCCTTGGGAATGAGATTAGCGCTAGGAGGAGCGTTGTTTTAGGAAAAGCTGTTGCTTCAAGCGATGTTGATATATTGGTAATAGCAAAGAACCTTCCAAGATCCTATCTAGAAAGGGCCAAGATAAAAGCTTTGATAGAAGAAAAAAGCAGCTTGCCAGATTATCATCCTTTTGAAATTCATTTGGTTACGGAAGAGGAAGCTTTGCCCTATTTAAGGAGAGCTAAGGAAATGATTGAGCTTTAGCGAGGGCAAGGTTTAAAAGTCAAGATGATAGTTAAAGTATTTTGTGCTAACAACTCGTGTTGTGAATTGAATTTTCCCGTTTCTTCAAGGAAAAATTTATTTTTTGATGATAGCTATTGTTTGCAATGAGTTTCACACCCGAGCTTTACGAGATCATAGTCAAAATAATCGATGACAGGGTTAGAGAGATATCAACTAGCTGAGAGAGTAGATAAGCTTGCTGAGGCGCAAAGGAGAACAGAAGAGAGGCTGAATCAATTGGCAGAAGCACAAAGGAGAACAGAAGAAAAGATTGAAAAACTAGCTGAAGCTGTGGATGCTTTAAGAAGGGAGGTTGGCAGACTTTCAGAAACGATTGGTTTCGGTCTTGAGGACATTGCGAGAGTTGTGCTTCCCGGATGGCTTTACAGGCATCTGGGAATTGAAGTTGAACTGGAGAGAAAGATAATCGAGCTGGAAGATAGAGAGGTTGAAGTAGATCTTTACGGTGAAGCTGTAAAGGAAGGGGAGAGGCTGCTTGTGGTTGGAGAATGCAAGTCAAGGATCTATGACAGGGATGTGGAAAGATTCTATAGGGAGATCTACGAAACAATTCTGAAAAAGGGAAAGGCTATTGGTGTTCTTTTTGGCTACGTTATTCATCCAAGTGCTCAAAGAAGGGCAAAGGAGCTTGGGATTTACGTTGTGGCATCATACCAGAGGTAGCTGCTTTGAGAATTTCAACCGTTTATCTGCTGATACACTTTTTCTCTCTTTAATAAGCATTTGCATCAACGGACTCTTTCCTCTCCACTCCTTCATCGGTAGCAGCTGGCGGGGAAGCCTTCTGAAACTGCTCCGCAAAACACAACTTTAAATACTATAATCCATTTAATAGAAGGTTACGATGAATTACTGAAGCCAAGGGGATGTTGCGAAGATCTTTAACATTACAACGAAGACGCTTTGGGATGGCAGAAAAAAGGAATAATAAAAGCTGTAAGGCTTCCGACAGGGAAGCTTCGATATCCGAAAAGCGAAGTTGAAAGGCTATGGAAGCAGTTAAAAGCTACAGAATCCCAGTATAGGCTCCGAAAGATTTGATTGAAGCTTGCTTTGAATTAAAAAATAGAGCATTAGATTTCATCTTTTCTCACATCAAAATAAGCAAGAAAGCACATCTGAAGCTTAGCAAGGAAGAAAGAAAGAAGCTGAGAGATGAGATTCTCAAGGAATGGAAATATTCGAAGCACTACGTAGATTCTGCAATAAACTCTGTCATAGGCTTGGTAAAAGGGTGGATAAGTCTTTACAACAAAGGAAAGGCGAGACAAAAGCCGGAGATAACTAAGAAAACG
>JASKJN010000044.1 GCA_030153385.1 Archaeoglobaceae archaeon | reverse complement strand
GTTTGAAGTTAACGAAGAGGTTGAGCTGAAAGAGCTTCCGGGCTTCTCTACGGACGACATTAAAGAAGATATAGAGAAAACATTGAGTTTGCTGAAAAAGAGAGGATTTGAGAGAGTCGTAGTTGTTAATCTGACGAGAAAGGAGCTTGGAATTCCTACAGTGAGGGTGATAGTTCCTGGTCTCGAGGTTTTCGGAATGGATCCAACGAGAGTTGGAGAAAGAGCCATGGAATTCATAAAGAAATGAAGGCAGTGATTTTCACAGGCCCAAGTCTGAGCCATGAAGAGGCAAAGAAGATCTTTGCAGAAGCGGAATACAGAGCACCAATAAAGCGTGGAGATGCACTGAAAGCTTTAAAAGAGGGAAAAAAGGTTCTTGGCATTATTGACGGGTTTTTCCATCAGGATGTTGCGATCTCTCCGAGAGAGATCCTTGAAGTGCTCAGAGAAGGCATGATCGTGGTTGGCGGAAGCAGTATGGGTGCTTTAAGGGCTGTAGAGCTCTGTGAATTTGGAATGATAGGGGTGGGGGAGATATTCAGAATGTTTAGGAACGGAGAGCTTGATTCCGACGATGAAGTGGCAGTCATTTTCAATCCCGAGACATTTGAAGCAATTTCAGAGCCGTTGGTTAATATTAGAGCGACTATTTCAGCTCTGGTTTCCAAGGGGTTGATTAGAGCTGAACTTGGTAAGGACTTGATCAGGATGGCAAAGAAAATGCATTACTCGAGGCGTAGCTATGAGAGTTTAATTGCGGAGGCGGTCGAAGCGGAGCTATTGAGTGAAAATGATGCGGAGTGGCTGTTGAGAGTGATCAAGGAGAATGCAATCAATCTAAAAAAGCTCGATGCAATAAAAGTTGTTGAAAAGGTAAAAGAAATCTGCTCAGCTGAGAAGCTCTAAGATCGCGGAACAGCCAGTACAGCGAGGACATCCTGCTTTGAACTTGAGCTTTATTTTGTATTCTCCTTTTAAGCTCTTTAAAGCTCCATAAACATTGAGAACGTGTTCCAGATCTGTTTTTTCCGCTGAATTTGGGGGTGGGCGGTATGGGGCTATGTAGGGATATACTCCTCTCTCCGCCATAGCCCTAAATCCCCTTACCACGCTTTCAACACTCTCTCCGAGGCCAACGAGGATCCAAGAAGAGACATTCCACTCTCCAAATACTTCAACAGCATTTTCCCATGATTTCAGATACTCTTCAATTTCAGGCTTTCCGGGGACGACAGCTTTTCTAATTCGATCATCGAAAGTCTCAACGTGGATTCCGATCGTGTCAACTCCGGAAGAATAAAGTAGCTCTAAGTATTCTCTGCTAACAGGCTCTATTTGAGCGTGGATTGGGATATCGATTTCAGCTCGGATCCTTTTCGCAATTTCCGCATATCTGAGCGCACCCTTGTCGATTAAGTTCGGAGTGCCAGTTGTGAGTGTTAGGTGTCTCGACCTGTCCTCTTCATATGCAACCTTCACCGCCTCTGCAATATCCTCGGGCTCTTTATCTAAAATTTGATTTTCCGGCACGTTTTCCTCGATCACACAGAAGACGCACTTTTTCCCAGTTTCAACGTGAATGCACCTCCTCGTTGCTGCAGTGACTAAGGCATTTACACCGTCGAGAGCTACGTATCTGCCTGCAGAGAGACCTTTTATCTTATGCTCATAGTATTTTGCGGAGGGTAGCTTCACTTTTCCTATCTTCTCTTCACCCTTATAAAGCCAGAAACCATCCTCTCTCTCAACCAGCTTGTAAGGTGAAAGTTTTGCAAAACTCTGAACAGCTGGGGCGGAGACTATGGAGTCCTTGACCGCGAATCCTATTCCTCCAACTGGCCCTCCACCACCTCTTCGCAAAGGTGTTAATGGAGCTCTTACTCCGAGAACCAAGAGTTCAAGCTTTGTTTTGTAATCAAGCATATATCTTGACAGCTTCTTCTGGAGAATTAGAGAAGGCCAATGCTGCGATCGCTCCTATCAACCCTCTTTCCCCGGTTATAACGATTGTTTCAATTCCAAGCTCTTCAGCAATTCTCTTCGCTTCTTCAAGCTCAACGATCTGCGACTTCACCTTTTCACCGTATTTTCTCAGCTTTTCAGGTATCAGGATTTTTCTGTAAACTACCATACTGGTGTTATCGCTCAGCGTCGTCTTTTCCAGCTCCTTTCTGAATGCGTTTATTAGTTCATCGGGTTTTTCTGTGGCGAATGTGACAGAGATCGATACGCAGTTCGTAGTCTTTGTGGGGTTCTTGGTGTATAACTGTGTTATCGTATGCAGTAGATAGTGCCCATAGCCGGCTTTTTCAAGCTTGTAGGCCAGTTCGTTTAAAAGAGCCCATGTTGCCCCCTTCTCCTTGTTGTCCGTGTCATCGACGCCTATAACCACCTTTGAATATTTTTTCAGCCTTATCTTTGCTTTTCCAAGTTTTGCACCACCACCAAGCTCCAAGATCTCGATGCCATCAACATCCTCTGCAAAGCCTCTGCAAACAGTGGCTGCGATTCCCCCTCCTGCCAAGCCTGCGTATGTGATCTCGATTTTGTCTGTTATCTTCACTTCCTCGATACCCGCTCCGGCTATTCCGGGGATGAGCTTCAACTCAGTTTTTCCGGGCCTTAAAACGAATATATTTCTTGCTCCTTCTCTTCTTGCACCAATTACGAGGTCGCTCACCCTCGGATAATGCAAGACTTCCCAAGAAGCACCGCCGTAGCATTTTTCTCTTGCATGAAACTCGTGGAGTTCCACAAATTCGCCATCGGTCATTGCAACAACCCTCGAGTAAGGTGAAACCCATGGCAAGTTTCCGTATTGTTTTATCAACTCATCCTTGCTAAGGTAACTCATGGTTATCTAATAATCGAATTGATTTAAATATATTTTCGTCCATTGAAGATCGTTGGGTTTCCAGCTCTCTCCAACGCTCGAAAGTTTTATCAGATTCAAAGGAAAAAGAAGAGTGATGACATCCGATGATTTCAGAGATAGAGTTAGAAAGAAAACTGAGAAGCTCCGAGAAGTCGAAGGGGCCTGCGGGATCTGCCATGGAACGCTTGAAGCGATCACTGAAGAAAATGGAGTTGTTTCTGCCTACGAAAAACCAGACGGAATATTGGCGGTGATAAGAGATGATGAGGGAAACACCATAGGAGAAGGTTTTGACATCGTATGGTCTTCAGCTATACTCGCGGCGGAAATAGATGCAAAACTTGTCCCTGAAAGGTTTGAGGAAAAGCTAAAGGAAGCCTTAAGTGATAGAGAAGAGATTAGAGCCATTGCAGATGTTTACGGCTATGGCAGAGTTGTGACACCATCTGTTGTAGCCTTGCAGTATGTGAAAGATCTTGGTGGAAGAACTGTAATCAGGAGGGAAAGAATCGGAGTCGTTGCGAGACTTTTTGATAAAGAAGACAAATTGATCGCTCAGTCTCCGATATCTTACTGTCCAACATGTGCAATTGTCAAGGCGATTGTTAAAAACGATGAACTGAAGAATTTTGTAAAGGAGAAGTTGAAAAATGCGAGAAACACGGGAAAGATAAAGTTTGAAGAGGGTGTTGAGAATCGGTACATAGCTAAAGGCGGAGCGGTTAGGGCAAGCATCCTGAAAGGGGAAAAATTTCTTGCAAAAAACGTTTTGGGCTGTTGCATTGCATACTCGACAACGAAGGCGGAGATCGCTGCGGGGTTTGTTTCTGAAGAAAGTGCCAAAAGGTTCAAGGCTTACTGCAATCTCTGCCCGATGAAGCACTGCTGGATGGAAAAATCAATGGGGGCGATGGGGAACGTGGTGCTTCACCGTCTGAGCGAAATCGGAATGGAGATCGAGGTGACATCAGAAGGCTTTATCATTGCCAAAATCCCGGGCGAGGGTTTTGTTGGCCGGGGAACTCTCTGCTCCCTCAGTGCTCTCACAAACATGCTCATAACCTCTGATGGAAGCAAGCTTCTAAAACCTTCTCCAGCGAAAAGATTTCCTAACGCAGAAGAGTAGGCTGAAAAGTTTTTAGGTGGGTAGCAAAATCTCTTTGGGAAGTTCTATGGAGAAGGAAAATGGAGGAATGATCAGCCCCAAGTTAATTGGGACGCTTGAAGGTATATTCAGAAACAATGCAGGCTTAGCAAAAATGCTCGTTGGATATATCGGAAAGTTTTACGAGAAATTAAGATTGGAGTATGGTAGCTTCAAGATCATGGACTTTTGCGGAACTCATGAGTGGACGATAACTCACTACGGTCTTAGAAGCCTGATGCCCAACGGCTTAGAACTCGTCGCGGGTCCCGGATGTCCTGTTTGCGTTACTCCTTCATACTACATCGAAAACGCTCTAAAGCTCGGCTTTGAGGGTGTTGTTATTTACACATATGGAGACGTTTTCAGATTGCCAAGTCTAAGGAGCGTGAATGGGGCAAGTTCGTTGGCAGAGGCGAAGGCTTTGGGGGCGGACATAAGAATCGTAACGGGGATTGCAGATGCAATTGCGGATGCAAAAGCCCATGGAAAAAAATCGATCTTCTTAGGCATAGGTTTTGAAACCGTTGCTTCAGGGTATGCTCAGACTCTTATAAGCGGGCTTTTGCCGGATAATCTCAAGCTCATGAGCCTTGTAAAGCTCACCCCTCCGGCGATGCTAAAAACGGTAGAAATGCTTGCAAAAGAAGAGAGTGCTGTGAAGGGGATAATAGCCCCAGGGCACGTTTCAACAATCATTGGAGCCAAAGCTTGGAAGGCTGTTGCTGAGAAACTCAGAATTCCTGTTGTAGTTACTGGTTTTGAGCCGATAGACGTGCTTATAGCGATAGCAGAGGCTTTGAAAAATCTCTTTAAGGGAGAAGCCAATGTTTCCATAGAATACACGAGAGCGGTTACGTGGGACGGCGATCTCAAGGCGCAGGAGATGATTGGAAAGGCTTTCAGAGTTGTAGAAGACATCTGGATGGGAATAGGATTATTAAGTGACAGTGGTTTGAGGATTTCAGAACGCTACAGCTTCTATGACGCCTTCAGGGAATACGATATTCCCGAAATCGCCCCGGAGAATTGTCAAGATGATCTGCCTAAGGGGTGCAAGTGTGCGGAAATAGTGATCGGGAAAGATAAACCGACAAACTGCCCGCTTTTCATGAAAAAATGCAAACCATCTTCGCCCGTTGGTCCGTGCATGGTATCTCTTGAAGGCACCTGTGCAATCTGGGCGAGGTTTGGTGCTGATGGCTTGGCTGATAGAATTGCAGAAGAGCTTGATCTGAGGTGAGAAAATGTGCTGGGGGGTTCAAGCGATTGTTAAGGAGATCGAAGGGGAGTTCGCTAAGATCGATTACGGTGATGGAGTGCTCAGAAGGGTTATTGTTGGAATAGCAGAGGAAAGGCTGAAGAAAGGAGATCTCGTAATAGTTCATGCGGGAGTTGTGATCTCGAAACTCAGCTACGACGATGCGACCAAGACCGCTGAACTGCTAAGAGATATAGCGACTACCGCAGGCGAAAGTCCTGAACTTTTGGAGCATTATGAGCGGATTTTAAAGCTTTCAAGGGATTTTGGGGGAGTTGAATGAAATTCGTTCGTCTTTCACACGGCTCAGGCGGAGAAGAGACAAGCGAGCTCCTTTCAGAGCTTCTTTTCTCAAAGGTTCCTGATGGTTTAAAAAAAGTTTCAGGAGGTTTCGGTATCGATATTCTCGATGATGGGGCGGTTATTCCAATTGGTGATAGCTTTCTTGTTGTCTCCACGGACTCTTACACGGTAAACCCGCCTTTTTTTCCAGGCGGAAATATAGGAATGCTATCTGCGATCGGCTCAATAAACGATGTCGTGGTGATGGGTGCAAAGCCAATCGCCGGGCTCGATTCGGTCATCGTCGAAGAGGGTTTTCCTCTGGACGAGCTTGAGACCATTCTAAACTCCCTTGTGGGAGTATTTCAGAAGGAGGGCGTTGCGCTGATCGGCGGAGACTTCAAGGTGATGCCGAAAGGAGGAATCGATAGGATCGTGATAACCACAACTGTCCTGGGAGTTGCTGAGAAACCTATCGTGGATCTGCCAAAGGAGGGTGATAAGCTCGTGATAACAGATCACGTAGGCGATCACGGAGCGGTGATCATGATGCTACAGATGGGTCTAAGCGATGCGGAAGAGTTGAAGAGCGGAATGCTGAGGAGCGACGCTAAACCGCTCACACCACTTTTGCCAGCCATCAAGGCTTATTCAGAGCACATAAATGCTGCAAGAGACATAACAAGAGGTGGCCTTGGAGGTGTTCTCAATGACTGGGCAAGGAATTCCGGGGGTGTTCTCGTAATTGAAGGTGATCTGCCAATCAGAGAACCTGTGAAGAGGTATTCAGAGATGCTCGGGATTGATCCAATTTATCTTGCAAGCGAAGGCTCAGCTTTATTTTCCATCAGATCTGAGGTTGCCGAGGACTTTCTTGATACTTTGAAAAGGCAGGGTTTCGAAAACGCCAGAATCATAGGGGAGGTCAGAAAGAGCGAGAAATATAGGGGTTATGTGCTGATGAAAACAGTAGTTGGAGGTTTTAGAGTCGTAGAACCTCCAAGAGGAGAACTCGTTCCGAGGATCTGCTGATTTAAAGTTCTTTTAGCTTTGACGATGCGGACAATATTTGTCCAAGAGCAATTCCACCGTCTCCGGGTGGAGTTTTTCTTGGCAATACTGCCTTTATTCCTTCCACGGAGATGACCTCTTTGATCCCTTTCAAGATGTGGCTGTTCACAGCAGCTCCACCCGTAACGATTACGTTCTCGTAATCAAGCCTTTTTCCTCTCATCGCATTGAGCGCTGCGAGGCCAAGGGCTTTTCCTATTCCCTTCAAAACCGTCTTCGCAACGTCTTCCACCTTGGCTTCGGTTTCAATTGCCCATTCGAGCAAATTCTTGACATCTATGCGAATTCGATCCCCTCTGAAAAGCTTGGGGATGAAGTCAAGATCTTTGCCCCTATCCGCCAAAGCCTCGAGCCTCATTGGTGGCTCTCCTTCGTAAGTTCTCTCTGTGCAGACTCCGAGAAGGGCAGAAAAAGCATCCAGGATCCTTCCCAAGCTTGTAGTTCTCGCCCCTTTGCTTTTATTTGCAAGTAAAAACGTGATTTCCGCCTCCTGAACTCCGTAGGGCAATGAATGCAGTAGATTTCTCTCCCTCAGCAGTTCCATTACCTCTGATTGGTCGAATCCGTAAGAAGCCATAAGAGCTACCAGGCACTTCGCCGGGAACTTTGTGGAACTGTCTCCGCCGGGGAGACTAAACTCTCTAAAGCTTCCAACCCTTTCAAAATCCATCCAGCTTGAAACAAGCAGTTCACCGCCCCATATTTCGCCTTGATCTCCATATCCAGTTCCATCTATCGTTATTGCCAAAGCCTTTGCTTCTGGAGGCAATCCGAGCTCTGCAATTGTTGCAACCGCATGCGCGTGATGGTGCTGAACTTCTAAGACTTCAGCGTCCACAAATTCCCTTATGAGCTTTCGGTTGTGATAAAGCGGATGCCTGTCGATTGCGATGAACTCTGGCTCTATTCTGTAAGTTTTTATCAGCCAAATTAGCTCCTTCTTTAAGTATTCGAGATTCTCAAATTCATCCATGTCTCCAATGAACTGCGTTAGAACCACCTTATCCTCAAAAGATATGGCTCCTGCTGTTTGAAGCTCTGCACCAAGCGCAATTCCATCTAAAAGATCTCTGCATACCCTGATCCATTCAGGAGCAAATCCCCTGCTTCTGCGTAGAAAAACGGGCTCAGAATCGCTGAACCTGATCACGCTGTCGTCAACTCTGTGAACGATCTCCCTTTCATGCTCCACTACGTAGTCAACAATTTCAGAAAGCTGTGAAAATACTTCCTCGAGATTTGTGCACATTGGCTTTCCGTGGACGTTTCCACTCGTCATTATGAGAAATCCATCAGGAATTCTTTCAAGGAGCAATTTCTGAAATGCCGAGTAAGGAAGCATGATCCCAATAGTTGAAAGTCCTGGGGCCACGAAGTCGGAAACAGCAGATTTCTTTGGCATTACCACGATCGGTCTTTCTGGAGACTCAAGAAGCTCCCTGGCTCCAAGCGGTGGATCTGCTATTTTCTCAACAACGCTGTAATCTCTTGCCATTATTGCGAAAGGCTTATTCTCCCTCTTCTTTCTTCTTCGGAGCTCAAGCACAACGGAATCGTCGGATGCAAGAGAAGCTATGTGATAACCTCCAATTCCCTTTATCGCCAAGATCTTGCCCTCAAGGATCCTCTTTGCAGAGAAATCTACCGCATTTTTTACTTCAATCTTCTCTCCATTGATGCTGTAAACGAATGTTTTCGGTCCGCAATTCGGACAGCTTATACCCTGAGCGTGAAACCTCCTTTGATTTTTGGGATCCGAATAATCCTTAGCACATTCCTCGCAGAGGGGAAAATGGATCATTGCGGTATTTTCCCGATCATATGGTAGCCTGTAGAGCATTGAAAATCTCGGACCGCAGTAGGCACAGCTGTTCCAGTGATATCCGGAGAATCTGCTTTTTTGATCCAAAATTTCATTCTCGCAATCCCTGCAGATCGCGAAATCTGGCGGAATTATACTTCTTTCCTCAAAATTTGGATCGCTTTTAAGAATTTTGAATTCTTTGAAGCCCTTTGGCTTTTGCTCTTCGATAAAAACCCGATCAAATCTGGCATTAACAGGCTTCTCTTTTTTAAGACTCTCTAAGAAGGATTTTAATGCATTTTCAGTTCCTTCAGCAAGGATTTCAACCTCGCTACCACCCATGTTCCGAACATAGCCATAAACACCCTTTTCTAATGCTAAGCGATACACGAAGGGCCTCAAACCTACCCCCTGAACGATCCCGATGAGCCTGATCCTCAAAGCCTTGAGCATTTGCACTTCTTTGGATCCGAAGTTTAAAAGATTGTGCAATTTTTGGATCGGATTAGAAAGAGGAATAATTATATATG
Organism: Archaeoglobaceae archaeon; assembly: GCA_030153385.1. GTDB lineage: Archaea > Halobacteriota > Archaeoglobi > Archaeoglobales > Archaeoglobaceae > WYZ-LMO2. Next base: position 3,704 of record JASKJN010000044.1, on the reverse strand, counting down.
TAATGATTGAATTATATGTGGTGATAGGATATGGTTGAGCATGAGAAGGTTGTGAAGAGCATAGAGAAGAAAATGGGATTTGCCCCGAACATAATGAAGCTCGTTAAGGAGCTCGATCCGAAATCTGTGGAATTCTATGAGTTCTGTGATAAAGTGATCCAGGAGGATGGTGCACTTCCCGCGAAGTTCAAGCTTATGCTTGTGATGGCCATGGGAGCGCAGAGGCACTGCAAAGAATGTGTCTCCTCAGCAATGAAGGGGGCAATGAAACATGGTGCCAAAAAAGAGGAGTTGATCGAAGCTATTAGAGTGATCTTCGTTGCAGGCGGTGCTCAGGCGGTTGCAGCTTGCAGGGAGGCGATTGAGGAGCTGATGAAATAAACTTACTGGATATGGTTCATATAGAGCTTCAGAGTGTCTGGCAAGGCTTTTTCAATCATAAGTTTTTTCTTTTTCTACCAACTTTTGCTTGGAGAGTGAATTAAACAACTTCTGTGGAGTTATTCATAAAAATCGAAAGATTTAAATCTTAGCATACTATATGCTAACAGCATGAATCCTGCAATAGTGGATCCTTTATCCAGAATACCGCTGAAGATCTGGGACGAAATAGTCAAAAAGGAGCCAGAATGGGAGAACATGGAAATTTTTCTGGAAAAATACGGTTTTGGCAGATTCGCTGTTCTTATGCTTGCTGCTGGCTTGAACGATTTCCAGCTGAAGGGAAAGGCGGAGGTTGCATACTGGCCGAAGATGAAAGAAGTTCTCGATGGACACGGGATTCCAGAATCTGCTAAAGATCTGGAGCAAATTCTATCAAAATTCTACGAAAACGAGAGGCTTCCAGAGCTGAAACTTGAAAGGTTGAAAAGATTTCTTTCAAGCCAGCTTGCCAAAAAGCTCTGGAATGCAAGCCCAGATGAGGTGGAAGGAGATTTTCTGAGGATCTGGGATGAGCTTGCCAGAGCAATGAGGCAGGAGAAAGAGGCAAAAACAATTGTCTTTGCAATGAAGTGTCTTGGAATAGCGCTTTTAATGGCTAAAAGAAAAAATTTCTGCTTTGAGGAGATCCCGATTCCAGTGGATATAAGGGTGAGGAACTTCACTGAAAGACTGGGGGTAGCTGTAAAGAGTGATGACGATGTCAGAATGTTCTGGAGCAGGGTTCTGAAAGAATTAAGGAAGACAGTTCCCATCAATATGATCCATCTCGATTCCCTGATCTGGCAGATCGGAACTTTGCAGAGAGATGAGATAGTGGAATATTTTGCCTCCTTTGGATTAAAGGATGTTGGTCTGGAAATTGCTGAAATGGTGAGAATATGAGGTTATGCGTTGTGCCATGCGGCTTTCAGAAAATATGGGATAAGAATCCGCATGCTGGGCCGACAAAGGCAAGAGACGCTTACATTGGAAATTTTGCCAGAACGTGCATTAAATACGCTGAAAAATTCTATCCTGATTCCTACGTTATTCTCTCAGCCAAACACGGATTTCTCTATCCTGATGAGGTCATTCCAGAAAACTACAACGTGACATTCAAAGATCCGAAATCGAAGCCAATAAGCGTTGAAGAACTGAGAAAGCAGGCAGAGGAGAAGGGATTGATGAAGTATAACGAAATAGTTGTGGTTGCGGGAAGCGATTACGTTAATGTTGTCAAGGAAGTTTTCAGGGGAAAGAAGATCGTTGCCCCTCTTAAGGGACGCGGTGGAATGTTTCAAATGATCGCAGCGATGAAGCAGGCCATAAATTCTGGGAGAGAGCTGTGAGCGAAGACGGGATTCAAGTTCAATCTTTTTTCCCGCCTATCTCCCTGATATCGTGTTTTTATGGTAATTTTTTACTGTAGAAAAATATAAATAGATTTGCTACTACGATAAAAACGATCAGGATGTCAGAAAAGAAACATAAAGTAAAAACCAAGGCACTGGAAATACTGGAAAACTATCCAAATGGCATCAGAGCAAGGGATTTGATCCAGCAACTTTACAATGCATTTCCAGATATTTCGAAAAACACGATACGCGGTTGTGTTTGGGATCTTGTGAAGGATTTTCCCGACAAGGTTTACAAACCTTCGCGTGGGCTTTACAAACTTACAAAGTATAGAGATTTCGAGATAAAAGAGGTCAAAGAAGTTAAAGTGAAAGAGGAAGACTTCTACCAACCTTTTGCGGATTGGCTTGTGAACGAAATTGAGGAAGCAACCAAAGCTATCCCTCTTGGTGGAAACAGATTCAAGGACAAATGGGGAACTCCAGACGTCATTGGAATCAGAGAACCAAAGAAAAGCGACATCATCAAAACAACGACAGAAGTTATATCAGCAGAAATTAAATCAAATACCTCAGAGCTTATAACAGCTTTCGGACAGGCATGTGCCTACAATCTCTTTTCTCACAAAGTTTATCTGATAATTCCCAAACAAAGCTCTGAAGAAGACATAGCCAGATTGGACTCGCTTTGCTTAATTTTTGGAATCGGGTTGGTGCTATTCGATGCCCAAAATCCCGATGATCCGAAATTTGAGATAAGAGTCAGACCGATAAAACGCGAACCAGACATTTTTTATGCGAACAAGTACCTAAAAATGATAGAAAACGAATTGTTTGATTGAAAATAGAAAGTTGTTTTCAGAATCAATTTAGAGACTCCTTTTGAGCTAAAAATCCTTAAAAAATTCATGGACTCGGCGGGATTCGAACCCGCGGCCTCCGCCTCGCGAAGGCGGCGCTCTACCACTGAGCTACGAGCCCGCAAAAGGACTAAACCTTTCCCTTATTAAGCTTTACTGAGAGCAAGATATTTAAAAAGTAGTGGTTGAAATGAAATAGCGGAGGTTGCCGAGTGGACAAAGGCGCTGGATTTAGGGTCCAGTTCCGTAGGGATTCGGGGGTTCGAATCCCCCCCTCCGCATGGATTTAAATTCATCTCCCATTTCTCGCAATCAATTTTTTCAACTTCTCCGTTTAAAATCCTTGAAACAATATCTTCAAGCTTTCTTAGCCTTTCCTCAATATCCCCACACGCACCAAAGTGTACACTTGGTAATTCCTCCGTGTCCTCTCTCTCACTAAACTTTACAACAATAACATCGTCATCTAATTTCCAAATGTGCGCCCATTTTCCCGCACATTCCTTTAACTCAACAGGTAATCTTACGAAGGCTAAAACTGTATTTGGATTTGTTTTTAACCTCCCCACTTTTGTCCTGCCCACATATTTCCATCTCATAGTGTTTACCAAACCCTCAATTTTATCTAATCCGTCACCAAACCATTATTTCTTTTCTCCAAATATTGCCATATACAACCTTGTGTTGTAAGACTTTATTGATTTGTAAGTGTCGTAAATCGCATATATGTATAGCACTATTATCCAGAAAAATAAAATACACAAAATTCCTCTTAATACTTTTCCTGCGTATATTTGTCCTGCCCCTCCCAACAAAAATATCGCCAAAATGAGTCCAATTGCTTCGCTTTTCTTCTTACTTTCGTAGAGAATTATTTTTTCACTATCACTCATTTTACTGGCTTGTTCTCTGATTATTTTGAACTCTAAATCCTCGTCCATAATACTTTTTTAATCAGTAATATTTTATGTGATATCCCGAAATAATTTCACTCCTCAATCAACCACCTCCCGTACTCAAACACCCTTTCAGCAGGCAGCTTCCTGAGAAAAGCCTGATAAGGAGT
>JASKJN010000043.1 GCA_030153385.1 Archaeoglobaceae archaeon | reverse complement strand
GCTTTTACCTCTCCAAGAGCGGTATTTGCGAGTTTCGACAGATTCTCGCTCCCAGTTGCTATCTGCTGCGATGCGGTGCTTATCTGCTCCATTCCTGCGTTAAGTTGTGAAATCGATTGATTCGCTTCGTTTAGCATTTTAACTGTTCCTTTCATGCTACTCAAGAGATTACTAATCTCCTGATTGAGCGTCTGAACAAATCTGTTGAATTCTTCGAATGTCTTACCAAACTCGTCATCTCTAAACTTTGCAAGCTGTATGTTCAAATTACCCCTACTTAGTTCTCTGATACCTCTGCTGAGCTCGTTAAGACATTTGCTTGTGTAATTGTAAAGTTCTCTTATCTCTTCTTCTTTAGCTTTAGCAGCCTCTAATGCTTTTCTAGCCGCCGCTTCTTGCTCTTTTAGATTAGTAACGTCTACAAAGAAACCAATCATACCGACAAATTCGCCATCAACCATAACCGGGGCTCCTGAAGCTACTACTTTTATCTCCCCTTTTGGTAGTATATATGTTGTTTCCTGGGCCTCGTAGGCCAAACCACCCCTTTCAATGGCTTTCTCGATCAATGTCTTCCCACCAACTTCCGCTAAGGTTCTTGTTCTATCTTTATCCCCATAGAAAAGCTCAGAAGGTCTGCGACCGATCATATCCTCCACTTTCCTCTGAAAAATTTCACTTGCAGCATTGTTGATATATCTGAGCCTACCATCTCTGCCAACAAAGAATAGATAGAATGGTTTTGGTATGGTTTTAAAGATTGCCTCAAACATTTTTTGCAATTCTCGAGCTTTTTCTACTTCTTTTGTTTTATTCTGAATCTCCTCTCGCAGTCTTTCAATCTCTCTTTCCCTCTCTGCAAGTCTAATCCTTAACAATTCGACCTCACTTTTCCCTTCAGAACTTAAAAACACCTCGGAGCTCATCAAATCTCACCAATTATCTAATTTTCTGCTCAATAGATAAATCTTTCTTTTTTATATATAATTTCAACCTTAAAATTTCAAATCTGAAATTTCTTTTTACAGACTATGTCTTTTAATTCTGTTCTCTCCTATCCCACGTGCTCTTAATAAAATCACAAACTTTATCCGCGAGAAGATCAAACCCTGCAAAGTAGAAGTGGTCAGTGTCAAGGATAACGAAATCCTTGGGCTCGCTTGCCTTCGAGTATAGCTCCAAGCTAACAGAGAATGGAACGAACTGATCTCTTCGAGCAATTATGAAAAGCTTCGGATTTTTCGAGTCTTTAAAACTTATAGAGTCTATTGAGGGTAGTGGAGAGATGTAGATCGCGAGATCGCAGAGATCCGCAAGGTTCGATGCAACTACACTGCCAAAGGAGTAACCAAGAATTGCGACCTTGGAATGCCTGCTCTTTAAAAATTCCAGACATTTCCTTGCGTCTTCTACTTCACCAATTCCCTGTCTATAGCCTCTGTAATCGAATATCAAACTCGAAATGCGGTTTTCCGAGAGTTTTTTCGAGATTCTTTGAAGTCTCTCGTCATATCTGCTTCCACCCATTAAAGGGTGTGGAGGGCATAAAAGGACAGAAAAATCCCCCAAATTCTCATAAGTTGCCTTAATCGATTCTATTTCAATGTTCATCAGCAACCCGCATAGCTAAAATTTTATAAGCTTTTTGCAGACCTCTATCGATGATCAGCTGTCCCGAAGTTTGGAGAGACTTTTTCGAAAAATACTATTCTGAAGAGATCAACAACCTCGCTTTTCGAATTAAAAACGGAGAGAATAAAAGGGCATTATACGTCAACTTCATCGAAGATCTCTCAGTTTTCCAGGAGGGAAAATTGGGTGAAGAACTTGTTGAGTACCCTGACGAGGTTCTAGTCCATGCGGAGAAGGGTCTGGCTCAATCTACAAATATATACGGGGTTTCACTTGAAGGATGCAAACCCCGATTCCAAAACCTCCCGAGCACGAAGAGAATACTGATAAGAGACCTGAGAAGTTCCCATCTATCGAAATTCATAGCTATCGAGGGAATAGTTCGAAAGGTCACAGAAGTTCGTCCAAGAGTTATTTCAGCTGCTTTCAGATGCTCGAACTGCAAAAATATCGTTTACGTCGCTCAAGATGATTCAACGCTGAGATACCCATATGAGTGCAGATGTGGAAGCAAGAAATTTCAGCTAGTTCCTGAGAAAAGCATATCTGTCGACAGCCAGAGGGTAAAAATTCAGGAGTATCCCGAGAATCTGAGAGGTGGTGAACAACCGCAAAGTATCGACGTGATTCTCGAAGGAGATCTAACAGGGATTATAAATCCCGGAGACAGGGTAATTGTGAACGGTATTGTCAGAGCAAAGCCGAGGGGGTTCCAGCAGAGATTGCTTACCCATATGGATCTGTTTATCGAGGGAAATTCGATCGAGATGCTCCAGCAAGAATATGAGGAGTTTGAGATCACTGAAAAGGATAAGGAGGAGATAATCAAGCTTGCAAACAGTGATGACATTTACGAAAAGGTCGTTAATACGATCGCTCCCTCGATCTACGGCCACGAAGACATAAAGCTTGCGATTGCTTTACAGCTTTTTGGCGGTGTTCCAAAAAAGCTCCCCGATGGCACTGAAATAAGGGGAGACATTCACATCTTGCTTGTTGGTGATCCCGGAGTGGCGAAATCACAGCTACTAAAATACGTGCACAGAATTGCACCAAGAAGTGTTTACACAACTGGAAAAGGCACAACATCTGCAGGACTTACTGCAACCGCAGTCAGAGACGAGATCGATGGAAGATGGACTCTCGAAGCTGGCGCCCTGGTTTTGGCGGACAAAGGCGTCGCTTTGGTGGATGAGATCGACAAGATGCGCAAAGAAGATCGCTCCGCACTTCACGAAGCTTTGGAACAGCAGACGATAAGCGTAGCCAAAGCAGGGATCAATGCTATTCTCAAGGCAAGATGTGCACTCTTAGCTGCAGCAAATCCAAAATTGGGGAGATTTGACCGATATTCTCCAATTGCAGAGCAAATAGAGCTTTCTCCAACACTTCTTTCGAGATTCGATCTCATCTTCGTAATGACAGACGAACCTGGCGAAGAAAGGGACCAAAAGCTTGCAAGCCATATACTCAACATGCATCAGCTTGGAGAAATGCTTGAAAAATTCAAGGATAGCAATCTGAAAGAAGAATTGAAGGTTAAGATCTCAAAAATTGAGCCAGCGATAGATCCGGAACTTTTCAGGAAATACATAGCCTACGCAAGGAACATTTATCCGATTCTGAGCGAAGAGGCTAAAAAGAGAATCGAGAGTTTTTACGTATCACTGCGCTCCAAGGCCAAGGAGAACTCTCCCGTTCCAATAACCGCGAGACAGCTTGAGAGCATTGTTCGACTTGCAGAAGCGTCTGCAAGAGTCCGGTTAAGTGAGACTATCACAGCGGAAGACGTTGATAGGGTCATAGGGATCGTTAAGAGATGCCTCGCTCAGATCGCGGTAGATCCCGAGACAGGAGAATGGGACATTGACTACGCATATACGGGAACATCGAAAAGACAGAGAGACAGGATATTTACGATAAAGAAGATCATTGAAGAGCTTGAAGAGTTGAACGAAAACGGAGCTCCAGAAGAAGAGATCATCAAAAAAGCCCAGGAAGCTGGCATAGAAGAAAGCAAGACAAGGGAAATCCTCTCCAAGCTCAAACTAATGGGAGAAGCGTATTGCCCGAAATACGGAGTCTACAGAGTAGCAAAGCTTAAATGAAAAGTATTTAAATTTAGCGGTTACTGGACTTGATGATGAAGATCTACAAGACGGGGATAGTTCCTCTCGACGTTCAGCTCAATGGAGGAGTGCCAGCGGGAACTGTTCTGCTAATCCTTGAGGAACCCGGAGCGGGTGGGGATGTGTTCACGTATCATTTCGCAGTCGAGGGAGCAAACAATGGCGAAAGTGTTCTCTACATCGCAACAGACGACTCGACAAAAGACATAAAGAAGTATTTGAACCTATACTTTGAGAAATACAAAGAATTTACGATTCTAAGTCTGAAAGACCATGAAGAGACAGACCCCAAAGGGTACCTACGAAAAACGATGTATGACGTGTTGACAGGAGTAAAAACGATCCTGAAAAATGAGAACTTCAACAGAGTGATAATCAACAACCTCACCTTCTTCCTTTCGAAATACTCACACGAAGACGTGATATCGCTCATAGAGTTCCTCTCAAACCTTGCAAAAGAGAATGAATCCGCTATTGTGCTTCTGATGACAAAAGGTATGTTTGGGGAAGCGCAGGAAACCGCAGTTAAGCACTTCTGCGATGGAGTGATAGAGCTTGGCTTGAGAGAATTCGAAAATGAAGTTCAGAGGAGGCTCAAGTTCATAAAGTTCAAAGGCATAGTCGTCCCGAGAGCGATAATGAGATACGAGCTCACTGACAGGGGCGTAAAGATGGAATCGACGATGCGCGTAATATGAGAATTTGCTTTGGAGAGTTAAAGGAACCGATTTTTAGCGATTTTGCAAGTTTCATAGATTCAAAATTCGTTGTCAGTCTGGAAAACGTAGAATTTGCAGTTAAAAAGGCACTTAACGCATGGAATTCGGGAAAAAGGATCTCAAAGTCACTTGCTATGGAAATTCTGCTATACTATTCCGCAACGAGGCAGATAGATATTGCAAGAAAACTTGCTGGTGTGAAGAGGGTTGTAGCGGTCGTTTTGGATGAAAAAAGATTTGCTGAAATCGAATTTAAAGAAGAAAAATTTTCACCTGAATACGATACCGAACTGATAAAGACACATTACCAGATCTCGGATGAGGAACTGGAAATAGCGGGTATTGAAAAGCTTCCGTTGCTCATAAGAGAAAGGATTGCCCTATTTTCCGTTTTCGGTGATTGAATGATCGGAAAAGCATACGCAGCTGGAACCATTTTGAACGCACTCGCTACCGGTGTCGGATGTGCTTTCGGGATTTGCCTAAAAACGACCGCAAAGCTAAAGCTCGATACTGAGAACGTGCTCATAGTAAATGGAGAACAGAGAGATGCAAAGATCCTTGATCTTGTTCTCTCCCAATTCGGTGTCAAGGCAAATGTCAGGGTGAAAAGCAATATACCCGAGCAAAGCGGTCTTGGTAGCAGTTCTGCTTTAATAAATGCGATTCTATGTGCACTGCTTAAAGGAAGAAAGGAACTCTATGCGTATGAGATCTTGAGAATGAATGCTGAGCTTTCTGTGAAGGCGGGAATAAGTTACACAGGTGCATTTGATGATGCATCCGCTTCTCTGCTCGGCGGTATTGTAGTGTCAGATAACTACAAAATGATGCTGAGATGCTGGATCCCGAAGAAGGGAAGAGCTGCAATACTCATTCCGGAGTTTAAGAGGGGGAAGGTTGACTGGGAGAAGATCAAAAGCCGTAGCGATAGACTGAAAAATGCGTTGGAGAAGATAAAGGAGCTTAAATTTGGTGAGGTTATGGTTGAAAACACCAAGTTCTACTGCGAGATGATCGGCTACCCCCTAGAGATCGCGGAGAGGGTGTGGAAAGAGGGAGTATGCTGTGGTCTTTCCGGCAATGGACCAACATTTGTTGCTCTCGGAAACAGAGATGAAATTTCGATAGCTGAGGAAATTTGGGGGGAATACGGAAAAGTTTTAAGAAGTAGATTGGTTGAAAGTCCAGCAGAAGAAATCGTGATAACGGAAGAATTATTTATTGAGCAAAAATATTAAAAAGGATAAAAAATTAAAGGGTGTCGATGGCGAATTTCTTTGTGGCTCTCTTTTCAACCCTCCTCACATCCACTTCCTTCAAAATAGGTTTCTGCTGTTGAGAGGGTTCGAGAAAGTGCTCGTATTCCTCACTGCCCACGATCTCCTTGTTCCTTATCCCTGTCATTATTGCAACAACCCTAACAAAGCCTTCAAACTCCTTCGATATCCTCGCACCCCAGATAACGTTCGCAGTGTCATCGAGTTCAAAGGTGAGATTTCTTATGATTTCCTCAGCCTCTTTAAGTGTGAGGTCATTGCCTCCAGAAATGTGCACGAGGGCCCCAGTTGCACCGCGATAGTCAACATCGAGCAATGGATGAGAGAGGCAGTCTTTAACCACTGTCGAAGCCTTATCCTGTGCCTTTGCTTCGCCTACGAGCATTACAGCAACTCCATCATGGCCCATTATCGCTTTAAGATCTGCAAAATCTATGTTCACAAGCGAAGGGCGAGTGATCGTATCCGTAAGCCCTTTGATCGTTTCAGCGATAAGCTGGTCCATCACGCTAAAAGCCGCATCTATTGGCAGATTCGGATAATACTCAACGAGTTTGTTGTTGTCCAGCACCACAACAGTGTCGCAGTTCTCTTTAAGCTCTCTTAGCCCCTGAATTGCCTTTCCAATTCTCGCCCTTTCAACCTTGAAGGGCATCTGAGCAAAGCCAACGACTATCGCTCCCTGTCTTTTCGCGATCTCCGCTACAACTGGGGCTGAGCCAGTCCCTGTGCCTCCACCCATCCCAGCACAAACAAAGACCATGTCCGCATCTGCAAGAATTTCCTCAAGCACACCACGCGCTAATTCAGCAGCCTTTCTACCAACTTCAGGATAACCCCCCGCACCGAGGCCTCTTGTGAGGCTTCTGCCTATCAAAATCCTCTTATCCGCCTTTGTCATTAATAAGTGCCGTTTATCCGTGTTTATCGCTATCGTCGCCGCATCGAGTTCCATGTGTGAAAGCCTGTTAATCGTATTGTTTCCACACCCACCACAGCCCACTACAAAAATCTTCGGCTTTTCAAAGAAGTCCTTCACTTCCCTAACCTTCTCCTCTCTCCTAACCCTATCCTGCTCCAAATACTGCTGGGCTTTGCTAACTATACTTTTCATCTAACACACCTCCCAAATTTTTAACTCAAATCCCGCAAATGGGAAGCTTTCTCAATCTGCTCCTTATGATCTTCAATGAACTTCTTTATTGCTGCCCTAATCGCCTCACTAACAGAAGTATACTCTCCGATTTCAACCAATAATTCAAGCCTGCTGTACTGGGCTTCCGTCAGCCTTATGCTTATCTTTCTTGTTGCGGGCATCTTTCCACCGGAAATTTTGTCCTCTATCAGCGGACATGTGGCGCCTTTTGTCATCCAATTGTCCGCCTCACGCCATTTTTTTGGTGTATATTGTCCGACATTATATTATTTAAATTTTTCGGTGTCAATTGTGATAAAATTCAAAAATAAGTAGCAGAAGAAGATATATTCTGATCCAGCAAAAATAGAGTATGATCTCCGCTCATGCTCCCGCCCTCGTTGACTACGTATACTTCATAGAATCGTTTCCCAGCTTAGGGGGGCATGCAAAAATTGTCTCATCTACTAAATCTCCCGGCGGTGCGGGAGCCAATGTTGTGCACAACCTGTCAAGACTTGGAATCGAGACCGCTCTCTTTACAACACTCGGAAAAGATGCGGATGCGATTTACTTTGTCGAGAACACCAAAGCCAAGGTTTTTTATGAGATAACTGACGAATTAACGGGCAAGGTTCTCGTTTTTGTGGATCGAAACGGAGAAAGAACTTTTTTTGTTCAGCCAAACGCGGCGGGAAAACCATTTGTTAAGGTGAATAAGGGAGATTATCTCTACGTTGACCCATTTCCGAGTGATTTAAGCTTTGAAGTTCAGAAAGATGTCATGGAAAACTTCGGTGGCTTTGTGATCCTAAATCCGGGGCATTTATATGCAAGTATTGGCTTCAAAAAGCTAACAGAGCTTTTAAACTTTACAGACATGGTGATCATGTCTTCAACCGAGTTCGAAATGCTTAGGGCTTCTGCAGAGGATTTCCTGAACTTCGTGGATTACCTGATTGTAACCCTTGGTGGAGAAGGGAGCGTATGCTACACGAAAAGCGGGAAATTTTTTAGTGAGGCTTTCAAAACGAAAGTTGTTGACACCACTGGAGCGGGAGATGCCTTTTCTGCAGGTTTTCTGTATTGTTTCATAAACGATTATCCGCTTGAAGTTTGCTTGAAAGTTGGAAACTTCTGTGGAGCTTACAATGTCGAAAGAGTTGGAGCAAGGGCTTTTCCCGATCTTGAGACCATTGAAAATTTTCTCGCAAGTATTTTAAGGTGAGTGAAGATTGTTAGTTGATGGAGTTAAGGCTCATCGTGGAGAAGCTTGGAGGAAGGAGGGTGTATAAGGAGGATTGCGAGCTATGCATCATTGGCTATACAGGCAAGAAGTGTCCTTATTTGAGAAAGATTGGCAAGGAATTCTACTGTGTTAGAGATGCGACAAAAAAGGATCCGAGACTTAGATTTTAAAAAAGCTTATAATCTCCCGAAAGGCTGAGCTTCGATGAACTGGAAAAAGTGGAAACACATCACAAAGCTCGATCCCGACAGAAAAAATACTGAGGAGCTTATCAAAGCGGTCGCAGAAAGTGGAACAGATGCAGTTATGGTTTCCGGAACACAGAACGTTACTTACGAGAAGGCTATGGCTTTATTGCGAGCGGTAAAAAACTACTCGATCCCAACGGTCCTCGAACCATCGTCTCCAGAAAACGTGCTCTACGAAGCGGATTATCTCTTCGTCCCAACCGTGCTGAATGCAGAATTAGGGGAGTGGATAACTGGAAAACATGCGGACTGGGTGAGCAAGCACTATGAAATTCTTGAAGAGTTCTCAAAGACTTTCGAAAGTGCCATATTTGAAGGTTACATCGTGCTCAATCCAAATTCCGCTGTTGCAAAAGTTACGAGAGCTAAATGCGATCTCAATCCAAGAAAAGCTGCGAGCTATGCTTTTGTGGGAGAGAGAATGATGAAACTGCCCGTGATTTACATAGAGTACAGCGGAACTTATGGTGATCCAAACGTTTTAAAGGAAGTGAAGAAAGTTTTGAGGAGTTCAAGGCTTTTCTACGGTGGGGGAATCGATTCCAAAGCAAAAGCACAGGAAATGGCCAAATATGCGGATACGATCATCGTTGGAAATGTGATCTACGAAAAGGGAATAGATGCTTTCCTTGAAACGATACCTTAAGGCCTATTGGGAGCTTTTAAGACTTGAACATGGAATAATGTATGGTTTAGGGGTGATTATAGGAATATTTTTGGGTGGTGGAATTAGCTTAGACGTGGTGGTGTTAGGATTTCTAACCGCTGTTTTTCTCGAAGCATCCGCTTTCGCAATGAACGACTATTTAGACTATAAGGTGGATCTCGCAAACAAAAGGTTTGACAGACCTCTTGTTCGTGGAGATCTTAGTAAAAGCACTGCGTTACTTTTATCAGTCATATTCTTCCCGCTCGGGCTTATTACCGCTTTTCTGATCTCAATTAGGGCTTTAATTTTTGTTTTTGTAGTCACAATTCTCGCATTCGCCTACAACGCCAAGCTTAAGGAATTCGGTCTCATCGGAAATGCATATGTAGCCTTCACAATGGCTGTGCCGTTTGTTTTTGGCGGAGTAATATCGGAGTTCAGCTATTCAGTCTTGCTTGTCTCGCTTATTGCCTTTATCTCTGGCCTCGGAAGAGAGATAATGAAAGGCATCGAAGATGTCGAAGGCGATGCATTGAGAAACGTGAGGAGCGTTGCAAGGGTTTATGGAATCGAGATTGCTTCGAGAACCGCATCATTCCTGTTCATTCTGGCATCCGCTCTAAGCTTTCTCCCTCCACTCCTGATCCCCGAATACCTTGACTTGAAATACGCAATACCAGTTGCGATTACAGATATCCTGCTCATTTCTGTCGCTTTGAAACTTCCAAAGAAAATCAATGAAATTCCAAAATTCAGAAAACAGACGCTTTTGGCGATGCTTTTCGGTCTCATAGGTTTTTTGGCTGGGGCATTCTGAGATAAATTTTTAACTCGTTTGAGGGTTTTTAGGCTATGTTTAAGGAGATCGAAGAGAAGTGGCAGAGGGCTTGGGAAGACGCAAAGATTTTTGAAGCGGATCCCGATGGTAGGCCAAAGTTTTTCCTGACGATTCCTTATCCTTACCTCAACGGGAATTTGCATGCTGGCCACACGAGAACCTTCACAATTGGTGATGCGTTCGCCAGATACATGAGAATGAAGGGCTACAACGTGCTATTTCCATTAGGCTTTCATGTCACAGGCACTCCGATCATCGGATTGGCGGAGCTAATCGAAAAACGGGATGAAAGGACGATCCAAGTTTACACGAAGTTTCACGATGTTCCCCTTCAAGATCTGCTAGGGCTCACGAGTCCTGAGAGGATCGTTGAATACTTCGCAAAAGAAGCTTTGATTGCACTGAAGAAAATAGGCTACTCAATCGACTGGCGCAGGAAATTTACAACGATGGATCCAGCGTATCAGAAGTTCATCGAATGGCAGTATTGGAGGCTGAAAGAGCTCGGGTTAATAGAAAGGGGGAGCCATCCAGTGCGCTACTGCCCCAATGATCAAAATCCAGTCGAGGATCACGATCTGCTCATGGGAGAAGATGCCAGCATCGTTGAGTTCACGATCATAAAATTCAGGCTTGAGGGCTCGGATCTCATTTTTCCCTGCGCAACTTTACGCCCTGAAACGATATTTGGAGTTACAAACATTTGGCTTAAACCCGCAAAATACGTTATTGCAAGAGTTGACGGTGAAAAGTGGATTGTTAGCAAAGAAGCTTTTGAGAAGCTGAGATACATGGACAGAAACGTTGAGCTTATCGGCGAGGTCGATGGAAGAGAGTTCATAGGAAAAAACGTTGTCGTGCCACTCGTTGAGAGACTCGTTCCTATACTTCCAGCAGAATTTGTCGACTTGGACAACGCTACTGGTGTAGTCATGAGCGTTCCCGCGCATGCTCCATATGACTTCGTCGCTCTGAGAGATCTCGGTTCAAAGATCGAGCCAATTGTGATAATATCCTCCGGAAACAGGGATATTCCTGCAAAAGAAATAGTTGAGGAGCTGAAAATAAAGGACCAGAACGATCCCGAGCTGGAAAAAGCGACCAAGATGCTCTACAAAAGAGAATACCACACAGGCGTTATGCTTGAGAACACTGGAAAGTTCGCGGGGATGAAAGTTTCAGAGGCAAAGGATAAAGTTGAAAAAGAACTAAGAGATCTGAAGCTTGGAGACGTTTTCTATGAGTTCAGCGATAAGCCTGTTGTCTGCAGATGCGGATCGAAATGTGTTGTGAAGGTTGTAAGGGATCAGTGGTTCCTAAGATATTCCGATGAGCAGTGGAAGAGCAAGGTTCTGGAGCATCTTGAAAGCATGACGATCATCCCCGACTACTACAAGGAAGAGTTTAGAAACAAGATTCTATGGTTGAAGGATAAGGCCTGTGCTCGAAGAAAAGGGCTCGGAACTCGAATTCCCTGGGATAAAGAGTGGCTGATCGAAAGCCTCTCGGATTCCACGATCTACATGTGCTATTATATACTGGCAAAGTTTGTAAATTCGGGCCAGATAAAAGCGGAGAACATCACGAACGAGTTTTTGGACTATGTAATACTCGGAAAAGGTAGTTTGGAGCTTGCAAAAAACTCGGGCTTAAGTGAAGAGCTCATTGAAAGAATCAGAAATGAGTTCAGATACTGGTATCCCGTTGATCTGAGAAGCAGTGGAAAGGACCTCGTCGCAAATCATCTTCTCTTCTATCTCTTCCACCACGTGGCTATCTTTGACAAAGAGCTTTGGCCGAGAGCGATTGCTGTGAACGGCTATGTGAGTCTTGAAGGGCAGAAAATGAGCAAAAGCAAAGGGCCTTTGCTTACGATGAAGAAAGCCTTGGAGCTCTATGGTGCGGATGTAACAAGGCTCTATATCTTGCACTCCGCAGAATATGACAGCGATGCGGATTGGAAGAGCAAAGAAATTGAGGGGCTCGCTGCAAATCTGGAGCGGTTTTACAACCTTGTAAGGGAATATTATCTGAAAGAGCCAAGCGACATCACAACGCTTGACAGATGGCTGATAAGCAGATTCAATAGAGCTGTGAAGGAAGTGAGAGATGCAATGGACAAACTTCAGACAAGAAGAGCGGTAAACTTCGCGTTCTTCGAGATCATGAACCTGGTAAGATGGTATCTGCGCAGAGGGGGGAAAAATCTCTCTCTGATTCTCGATGACTGGATAAAGCTTCTTGCACCATTCGCTCCGCATATATGTGAAGAGCTCTGGCATCTCAAGCATTCAACGTTCGTTAGCTTGGAAAAGTATCCAGAGTTCGATGCAGCGAAGATCGATGAAGAAGCTGAAAGGGCGGAAAAATACTTAGAACAGCTACTCGAAGATATAAAGGAAGTTATGAAGTTCGTTGAAAATGCGAAGATTGTTTACATCTACCCGGCAGAAGAATGGAAGTGCAAGGCTTTGGAGATAGCCAACGAAAAGGGGTTAAGTGAAGCTATGAAGTGGTTATCCGCACAGGGAATCGATAAATCAGAAATAAGTAGCTTTGCGAAGAGGTTCAAAAACGCTGAGCTGATTCCAAATGAGAGAAAGAGAATAGAGGAGAACATAGAGTTTCTTGAAAAGGAACTTCAGGTTAAGGTTTCTCTGGATTCGAGTGCCCTTCCCATTGAAAAGAAAAGAACTGCGATGCCCGGAAAGCCTGCAATTTTTGTAACTTAATTCAAAATTTTCAATAGCAAAAAATTTATAACCAAGTGGCCATAGCTATACCATGGCTGAAAAGGATACTCTTAGTAATGCACTATCAAAGCTTGT
>JASKJN010000042.1 GCA_030153385.1 Archaeoglobaceae archaeon | reverse complement strand
TTGCTCGTGTTGCTCGGGACATTCTTCAGAATCTCGTCGTATTTCTTTACAGTCAAAAATACACTGCCATAGTACATCATGCTGTCATTCGTCGCCCCCATGGCTTTGAGATCGTTCTCAAGAATCGGGGCTATGGGACATCTTCCAGCACCGCTTACGATAAGCTTGGGGTCGTAGCCGATTTCGGTCATCTTGTAGATAGCGGTTTCAACTATTCTGCCCGAGATCTGAACGCTTCCGACGATCGAAGCTGTGGGCGCAACAACAGCGTAAACATCCTCGGCGTCGACATCGCATTCCTTTGCAATGTACTCGATAACCTTCTCATCCGGGAGTTTGTTTGCCTCAAGTGCAATTATCGCAACGTCCGCATCATCTTCATAGCCTATCTTTTCGTATGTCTTCTTTGGCTTCAAAGCCAATGCTCTTGCGGGTCCACTACCCATTGCAAAGTATTTATCGACCTTTATAGCCCATCCCGCTTTCTGACTACCGAGGCAGGCTATTGCGGGATGATCTGTGTATTCCGTTATGAATGCAAAAGGCACGTCTCTGATCGTGTCCACGACGATGTTCACATCCGCAAGACCACCCATGCAGATCTGCGTGTAGAGAATTCCCGCCTCATAACTCCCGGGAACGTTTACTCCGCAATCAACAACCGTCGCATCGTTTTCAAGCTTCTTAGATTGTATTCTCAATTCCTCCTCGTAATCCAGCATCGTTTCAACTATTTCTAGGGCTATTTCGTTTACGCTCAGCATACACTCACCTCAGCAACAATGAGCTATCAAGTTTTTATTTTTTGCTTTTCATTTCATGGTTCTTCTTCTGGTTCTCCCTCATCAGAAGTGATACTCGTTTCCTTTACACCCATCAGCGCGAGGTATTCTTTAAGCATCCTCGGAAACTTTGACGCTTCAACGAATCTCAGGCCAAGCTTCTCGCTCCATTTCTTTATTCCTACATCACTGCTGACAACACCCGCTTCAAGTTCCTTTGCAAGTAGCAGAACGTCGAGATCCGGGGCGCTGTCAAGCAAGCCCTGACGCATTACAGTGCGAAACCTGTCTCTGAACTTCGAGATTAGATTTCCGATGTCCTCTTCAAGCTTTTCAGATGATCTTGATATTGCTGAAGACTCTAAAATAAAGTCCTCTGCAAGCCTTCTACCTCGATTTATCTTCTGCCTAACAGAGATAATGTATTCGTAAAAGATCGCTGCAGGAATCTTCACCTCGTATCTGTTCGGAGTCTTTTTCACGAGCCACGTGTCGAGCTTGACAAAGGTGTTCTCGTCGCACTCGTTCCTGCGAAGAAAGCTTGAAAGCTCTGAGTAAACTGAAGGATAAGGAATATAACAGCTTATTTCAAGCTTAAGCCTTGCAAGTGCGATTAGATCGAGGATTTCGTTTGCAGATTCGCAGAGTGAAGAATAGTTCTCTTTTTCTCTCAATCCCGCATCTGTGATTGCAGTCGTATCGAGCACAAAGCGCTGGCGCATTTGAATTGTGTTATCATAAAAAAATAAATATCTTTCGAATGCCTCCACCCTCAGTTACGGAAAGTAGTTATATCTCTGCAAATATTTGATCTGTGGAAGCGCTTCGTAAATTGCCCACAGTGCTTACCGCTGAAGAACTGCTCGATAAAATATTTGGAAGAAGTTCAAAGGTTAGCGGGCGCACTGAAAGGGAAAGAATTGTAAATAAACTTTCGACGATCTCGAATGTCTCAAAGGAATATTTCAGCAGGATAATAAATTCTCATCCAAATTACGATGCTCTTCCCGGCTTTTACAGAGAAATGGTTGATTTGATAGTGGGGATTGAAAAAATTAAGAGGTCACTGTCCTCTCTTTCGTGGGCGAATTCAATGATCCAGAAGATCGTTTCAAAAAGCATTGCAGAAATTAGAAGGGGAAGAGATGCGGTTTCAGTTTACAGGAGTGCGTGTGGCAGAGTCTCTTCGGTCATAGAAGACATCGACGATGATCTGAAATTTTTGAATGATGCCAAGAACAAGCTTCGTGAGATTCCAAATCTCCGCGAAATGCCTACAGTGGTTGTTGCAGGCTATCCGAATGTCGGAAAATCGAGCTTTGTTTCTCTGGTTTCAACCGCAAAGCCTGAGATCGCCGAATATCCATTCACAACTAAGAAGATCTTCATAGGCTACACAAAAGAATTGCAGATCATAGACACCCCCGGACTTCTCGATCGTTCTCTTGCAAAGAGAAACGCTGTGGAGAGAAAAGCAATTCTCTGTCTGAAGCATGTGGCAGATGCGATCCTGTTCATAATAGACCCGACAGAAACCTGTGGATATCCGCTGAAGAGCCAGCTATCTCTCCTCGAGGAGATTAAGAGGATGTTTGGAAAGCCTGTGCTCGAGGTTTACAGCAAGGCGGATCTTCATAATCTGAGAGACAGAATGGCTTTCTCGGCAAAAAATGGAGAGGGGATTAAAGAAATAATGGAAGAGATAACAAAAATAGCAAAAAAAATTTACTCGCAAACGTCAACCTTTATTGCGGACTCCGGGCAAACCTCTACACAAGAACAGCACTCCTGACAGTCTTCAGGGCGGACTGGATTGCTTTTTCCCTCATCATTGAACTCGAAAACGCTTCCCGGGCATACAGAAATGCATTCACCGCATCCAGAGCATTTTTCCGTATCAACCGTGACTTTTGCCATTCTATCACCTCCAAATGCTGGAAGAAGAACCTATATTTATTTTTTTTGTTTCCTCAACACACTACATCCCAAGCATCTTTTCTTCCCACTTCTTGAGGTATGCGGAGCTCTGGCTAACATCGCTGAAAACACTTGCAGCCCTTTCCACGTCTTGCAGTTCGATCTTCCCCGAGTTTCTAAGCTTTGCAAATTCGTTTGCTGGTGCAAGTAACTGCGCCGCATATCTTAGACTCATTTTCTCTCCGATATCTGTTAATTTCTCAACAGCCTTCTCATCGACTGTTACACCCATTTCCATCGCCCTTATTTCTATGATCTTCCTGATCTCATCTCTCGAATATGGCTCAGTTGTTACGATGAGGAGTCTGTCAAGCAGATCGAGCGGTATTCCATGAGGAGCGACGATATCAGTTCCTCTTATCCTTGAAAAACCGCGATTTGAAGCTAAAATTATGATCGGTGCCATTTCTGACTCCATTGCACGATTCATGAACGCGAAAAGTTCGATGTCCATGAGATGAGTTTCGTCAATGAACATCACGCCCGGCAGAAGTTCCGCTCTGCCCTCTTCAATTAGCCTTCTCACATGTTCGTCAACTTCCTGTCGCACTTCATTGTCGATCTCTCTGCTTGAGGAACCGAAAAGGCTGAAAATGCTTCCACGCCTTGCATTTGCCTCATCGAGATCGTGAAGTGTTACGACGTATGTGAACTCTCTCTCCTTCTCAACTCTACCGCTTGGAACAGGAACGAGCTCTTCCTCGCCGATATCGTATTTCTTCTTCGCCTTCTCGCTTCTTCCAATTCTGCTAACCCTTCCAGTTTCCTTGTCAACGATGATTACGTCTCCGATTTCAATTCCTTGCGATAAGAACTGCAGAGCGATCCTTCCTCCAACGCTGAAGCTTCTCTTCTCATCAGTCGTCGCAAGCGTCAGATTTGCAGACTCTGGAATCTTCTGCGTTGGGTTGTATGGATTTGGAACCATGTTGTAGTCCAGGCCAACAACCTCGCCTTCGAGCACTATTCTGCGCTCCCTGATCCGCACTCCTATGGCCTTCCTCATCGCCTGGATCAACGCTTCGGTTTTCTTAATCTCCGCACTGTAAAACTCGCTCGCAGAGACATGAACAAATGGGATATCCTTGCCGAGTTCCTTGCTTATAGCAACCGCAATAGCAGTCTTTCCTGTTCCGGGAGGGCCTGCGAGCAAAATCCCTCTTCCCGCCATTTTTCCAGACTTTATAAGGTTGACAATAACACCGGCAGCCTCTCTTGCCTTCTTTTGTCCGACAAGACCATCTGCAACGTCTTTAGCCCTCAAATTCTCATCAAGCCCAAGCCCTCGGATGTGAGAATGTGCACTGATCCTCTCAAATCTGCCGAGCTCCCTTATCATAAAATCGGTGGAAATGAACTGCTATATGAAGTTAACTCCAATTTACGGTCTTTGTCTCCATCACAACAGGCTCCGATAAAATCCTGCTTTCAAGCATTTTCTCGAAAAAATTGGCATCTCGAAGCACCGCTCTCGCAGCAGAGACCATTTTAGCCCCCGATCTGATCATTCTTTCACCTGACTCCCTATCCACAAACGAGTTGTTCCCTATCGTGAAGCCAATCTTAGATACCCTCTGGAGCAAAAAAAGATCGCAACCGCCATTCGGGATCATCGCATCGATGTGCAGAGCTGAACAACCTTTTTCGAAAAGCTTAGTGCATAGCCTTTCGTAATCTATTCTGTGTCCACCTCGAAGCTTCACAGCAGTTATCGCGATCCTGGAGACTTTTTCAACTATCTCAAAAAGTTTTTCAGGATTGAATAAAAGCCACTCCCCGCATCTCGCTAAAACAAATTCGGGCTGTCTGCAGTGTGCATTTATCTCGATGATTCCGCCATAGCTGTCAACGAGTTTTGCGGTCTCAAGATATCCCTCAAGAGTCGAAGATCGCACGTTAACCGCGAAATTCTTCCTGATCTTTCTCAATTCCATCTCAATTCCCAAAAGCGGATCATCAAAAACGAACTCCTTCCTTCCTCTCGCAACTACAGCCCTTGCAGCATCCATGGAATTTTTGTCTGCATTAAAACCTCCAAGAATTACAAGCGAAGCTTTTTGCCTGTTACAGAATTCTGCATTGTTTATTCCCGCCATTGCAGAAAGCACAAGGCGGTTCTCAAATTTCATACTCTCTTAACTCGCCGTCAAAAACTCTCGTGGCGGATCCTGTCATAAAAGCGGACTCAGAAACTTCGATTTTGAGGATTCCTCCCTTTGTTACAACCTCAGCCCTATCCGTGATTCCAAGCCTTTTTGCCACCGCAACGACTGCGACACTTCCAGTTCCACAGCTGAGAGTTTCATTCTCCACTCCGCGCTCATAAGTTCTTACGTAAAATCTCTCTCCATCGAACTTTGCAAAGTTCACGTTGGTTCCTTCTGGAAAGACATCGAGAAACCTTATCCTTTTGCCCAAGCCAACTATATCGAAGTTCAAATCCTCAACAAAGATTACAACGTGTGGAACACCAGTATTTACCGCATAGAGTTTAAATTTCGTTCCTTCAGCATCAAATTCCTCTCCCCAGATCTCTCTTCTTGCTGGAATCTTCTCAGCGTCGAATTCAGGCTTTCCCATGTCCACCTTTACCCACCATGCACCGTCGAAGTAAACCTCAAGCTCCTTTACTCCCGCAAGCGTCTCAACCTTCAGCCTTTTCCCAGCATAACCTTCTTCGACTACATAGCGAGAGAAGCATCTTATTCCGTTACCACACATCTTGGCCTCGCTTCCATCGGGATTGAAAAATCTGAACTTTGCGTCTGCAACTTCTGATGGCTGAACGAAGATAACTCCATCCGCGCCAACCGCGAAATTTCTGTTGCAGATCCATTTTGAAAACTTTGCCTTCTTCTGCTCTGGAACGAGAATTTTTTTAAACTCATCGATTAGCACGAAATCGTTTCCGTTTCCATGCATTTTTGTGAACTTCATACCATCTTTCTCCTTCTCATAAGGAGCAGATAGTTCACAGCATTTAAAACCGCGTCAAAAGATGCCATGACTATGTCCTGAGATGCCCCTCTCGAGGTGATTATGTTGCCCTTATCGTCTTCAACGGTCACATAAACCTCTGCAATTGCATCGCTCCCTCCAGTGATGGCATCGAGCCTGAACTCCCTTATATGCACTCCACCACCAACCAATTGCATTACCGCTTTCAATGAGGCATCCACCGGACCAACTCCAATCGCTGACGCAACCTTCTTCTCCCCCAGCACTTCCGCATTTACCACCGCAGTAGGCGTTATCTTATTCCCAGTTATAACTGTTATTTCATCAACAGAGATTGCCTTTTCCTCCTTTCTTAGCTCACCAAGAATAATTTCCGTGATCGTGAATAGGTCCCGATCCGTGACTTTCTTACCCTTATCCCCCATCTCCTTGACTTTTTCGAAGATCTTGTTCAAGGTCTCCTCGTCAACCACATAGCCAGCCTTCTCGAGAATCTCCTTGATCTGAAATCTTCCAGCATGCTTTCCGATCACGATCCTTCTGCGATGACCGACCATCTCTGGCTTAAGCACCCCAGGTTCAAACGTCGAGGACTCCTTTAACACTCCATGCGCATGTATCCCGCTTTCATGACTAAAGGCATTTTCTCCGACTATAGGGGTATTTGGAGGCATTTTAACTCCAGTGAGCCTTTCCACGAGCTTAGATGTATCGAAGAGTAGCTCAGTTTTTATATTCGTCTTTATCCCCTCAAGAGAATGCAGGATCATCACAACTTGTTCGAGGCTTGCATTTCCCGCCCTTTCGCCTATTCCGTTCACAGTCACCTGCACTTCATCCGCTCCTGCAAGCACAGCTGAGTAGCTGTTTGCAACCGCAAGGCCAAAGTCATTGTGGCAGTGAACAGATATGAGAACTTTTATCTCTTCCCTAATTTTTTTCACGAGCTCGTAGAATTTGAAAGGTGTTGCAATTCCAACTGTATCCGGGATGTTTATGATGTCAACCTTCGCCTCTTCGACCGCTTTGTAGATCTTCCTGAGATAATCAAGCTCGGTTCTTGTTGCATCCATTGCGGAGAACATGCATTTTAGCCCATGAGCCTTCACGTATTCCACGCATTCCACCGATTTCTCGATGATCTCATCTCTGCTGATCTTCAGCGTATGCTCCACCTGAATTTTCGAAGTAGGTGTGAAAATGTGAACCATATTCACTCCAGCATTTATGGCAGAGTCTATGTCTTCCTTTACGATCCTTGCGAGGCCACATATCTCCGCATTTAGGCCAAGGGATGAGATCTCCTTAACTGACTCGAATTCGCCTTTAGAAATTGCAGGAAAGCCAGCTTCAATTGTATCCACCCCAAGTCTGTCAAGAGCTTTTGCAATTTGAACTTTGTAAACGGGAGCCAGAGAAACTCCTGGCATTTGTTCTCCGTCTCGGAGAGTTGTATCGAAGATCCTTATCGTCCTCATCGCTCCCCCTTATTGCGGTTTGTCTAAATCATTTTCGGTAGGTTCAATTGAGAAACATTATGAGCAAAATACAAAGTAGATACATATTTCCGACATGCAATTTGACAAGTTATGTATTCTTAGAGCTTTTTTTGAAGAAAGACTTAAAAATCTTGCCGATTTCTGAAAAACAGATGTTCAGAAAAATTCTAATTGCAAACAGGGGAGAAATCGCGGTAAGAGTGATGAGAGCGTGCAGAGAGTTGGGTATCAAGAGCGTAGCCATTTACAGCTCTGCAGATGTGAGGGCATTTCACCGCGTTTATGCGGATGAGGCATACTACATTGGAAAAGCGGAAGCAAAGCAGAGCTATCTGAACATGGATAAGATCATAGAGATTGCGAAGAAATCCGGGGCAGAAGCGATCCACCCCGGGTATGGGTTCCTCGCAGAAAATGCGGAGTTTGCAAAAAGATGTGAGGAAGAGGGCATAGTTTTCATAGGCCCTTCTCCCAAGGTTATAAAAATAGCGGGTTCAAAGATCGAGTCAAGAGAGCGAATGAAAGAAGCAGGATTGCCCATTATTGAAGGTTCGGGAGAAATTAAAGACGTCGATGAAGCACTTAGAGTTGCTGAGAAGATCGGATATCCTGTTGCTGTCAAGGCTTCTGGCGGTGGTGGGGGGATAGGCATAAGTGTTGCAAAAGGCCCTGAAGAGCTTGAGGAGGCAATATACAGGTCTAGGAAGCTTGGAGAAAACTATTTCAACGACTCTGCAGTGTACATCGAGAAATACCTCTCAAAGCCAAGACACATAGAGGTGCAGATTCTCGGAGACGAGTATGGAAATGTGATCCATCTATACGAAAGAGAATGCAGTATACAGAGAAGGCATCAAAAGCTGATCGAAGAGACACCGTCTCCCGCCTTAAGTGAGGAGGAGAGGGAAAGACTTGGGTCTTTAGCTGTTAAGGGGGCAAAGAGCATAGGCTATACAAATGCAGGAACTTTTGAGTTTCTCTATGAGAATGGTAGATTATATTTCCTTGAAATAAATTCAAGATTGCAGGTTGAGCACCCGATCACAGAAGTGGTAACTGGCGTTGATATCGTGAAGAACCAGATCCTAATAGCTTCTGGAGAGGAGTTGAGATACGACCAAGAAGATATTAAGCCAAGAGGTCATGCATTCGAGTGCAGAATAAACGCTGAAGACCCCATTAACTTCTATCCCACAACTGGAAAAATTGTCCACTATCGCAGTCCGGGTGGTGCGGGAATAAGGGTGGACAGCGGAGTTCATCAGGGATACAAGATCCCAGAAGAATACGATTCGATGATCTCGAAGCTTGTTGCATTTGGGGAGAATAGAGAGGAGGCAATTGCAAGGATGAGAAGGGCACTCTACGAGTATATAATTGAAGGAGTGGAAACAAACATCCCATTTCATCTCGCAGTTTTCTACGACGAAGAGTTCGTTAAGGGGAACATTCACACGAAGTTCATTGAGGAGAGGAGAATTCTCGAAAAGGTCAAGGAATACAAGGATACTTCAAGAAGGATCAAGAATAAGCTTGACGAGATCTTCAGAGAGACCGAGTATGCAGAAGCAGTATATCCCATATCTACAAAGCGGTCTGAGAAAGGAAACGGAAAAGAGGAGAAAATCTGGAAGGTTGCCTCTCAACTCTACTGATCTTCTATAAATTCTTTTTCTCTGCCCAATTTTCTTATAGTTTCCATCTGCTTTAAAGCAAGCTCTCTTGCTCTTTCAACTTCAGGCTTCTCCAAGATCTTTCCATTCTCCATGAATTTCCTGAGCATTGCTTCCTTTCCTTCCGGAGCTTTATCCCTGAAAAGCCTTATCTCGTCCTCGAGTCTGCTCCAGTCTCTGTAAACCTGCTTCATACCGCTTCTCTTTCCCCTCTTCGCACAGAAAATACCATCCTTCTCAACTATATCCATTGCAAAGTCTATGGGCTTAGCAGCGCTGATAGAAGTCCCTACGCCGAAAGCGTCTGCAAGATCTCTGAGTTCGAGAATGTCTGAGAGCTTTAAACCTCCACTAAGGAATATCCTTACATCGCTCCTTCCACGAATGTTCAGTTCCCATCTAACTTCTTCCACGATCTTCCTGAAATTACCCTTCCTCGAGGACGGCGTGTCGAGGCGAACCGCATCGACTCTTCGAGCCTTTTCGACTGCGATGATCGACTCTGTTTTCTCATCGAAATAGGTATCAACGAGAAGTGTCCTTGGAACATCCTTGTCAACAACTTCATCGAAGGCATTCCATGCGGAAACCTGATCTCCAAAGCAGATTATCATGGCATGAGGCATTGTTCCAACGCTTTTTACGCGGAAAAACTTCTCCGCTATGAAGTTGCTAACTCCATCAACTCCGCCGATGATTGCGGATCTCTCGATCATCGCAGAGATCGCGGGGTGAGCTCTGCGGGTTCCAAAGGAAAAAACCTTCTTCTCTCCCGCTGCCATCTTGAACTTGAAAGCCTGAGTCGCTATACCGCTTGCATGGCACAAAAATCCAAGCAGAGCGGTTTCAAATCTCGCAAAATCCAAATAATTTCCAACAACTGTCATCACAGGCTCATTTGGAAAGAAAAGACTGCCTTCGGGCATCGCATAAACATCAACGGGAAGTCCTTCGAGCAAGCTCAGAGCGTCGTTCAATCCCGCAAAAATACCCCATTCAGAAGTCGTAACCTCCATTACGACCTTCGGATTCAAATTCTTCGCCTTTAAAACTTTCTCAGTCCATATGAAATACTTATCCGTTACAATCCCCGCCTTTATATCATCCTGATCGGGAATTACGAACTTCATAGCGTATCACACTCACACGGCTTCTTTCCACAGCGTTTGCAAAAGTTTGGATATTTTTTTAAGCTTTCTCTCTCCAAATCAACACCACATAGATTTGCAAGGCTTACGAGCCATGCAAAAACATCCGCGATCTCCTCTCCTACATTCTCACCCTTTCTAACCGCCTCCGCAAGCTCCCCAACTTCCTCAACGATCCACAGCATCGTTTTATCGATTCCCCTCGCTACATCACGGTGCATGTAGATCTCGCGGATCATCTGCTGGAACTCGCTTATTTCCATCTAACCTTCACCCCTCTTGAAGCCAGATATTCCTTTACCTGCGGAATTGTAAGCTCTCTAAAGTGAAATACTCCAGCTGCAAGACATGCATCCGCCTTTCCTTCAACAAACCCCTCGTAAAAGTGCTCAAGCTTACCGGCACCACCAGATGCTATGATGGGTATGCTCAATTCCTCGCTCATAGCCCTCGTGATCGGAATATCGTATCCATCCTTCGTTCCATCCTTGTCCATTGATGTCAGCAGTATTTCACCCGCTCCAAGCTCTTCAACTCTTTTAGCCCACCATAACGCATCTATTCCCGTTGCCTTCCTGCCCCCATATATGTAGACTTCATACCAAGCTTTTCTACCATCTTCAAGCTCGAGAATATACTTTCCCCTGCTAATATCGAAATTTCTCTTGCAGTCTATTGCAACGACTATGCACTGACTTCCGAAAATTTGTGCGGATTTTCGAACAAACTCGGGATCTTTCACAGCAGCAGTGTTTATGGAAACCTTGTCCGCACCTGCGGAAAGGATCGAATTTATATCCTCCAAGCTTCCAATCCCACCACCGACTGTGAAGGGTATGAAGACATTCTCTGCAGTTCTCTCAACTATTTCAACCATCGTCTTTCTACCCTCTGGCGACGCGGTTATGTCAAGAAAAACGAGTTCATCCGCCCCTTCCGAATCGTATCTCTTTGCAAGCTCAACAGGATCACCCGCATCCCGAAGATTAACAAACTCAACCCCTTTGACCACAGTAGCTCTTCCATTTCTGTAAGTCACATCCAAACAGGGAATTATCCTCTTTGCAAGCATTATCTTCTCACCTCAAACCTCTCAAATTCCTTAAGCTCCGCACTCCTTATCTCAACATCCCTCACCACCGCAAGCGGTGGACCTTGGCGGACGTAGGAGATGAACTTCTCCAAGGCATTTTTCTCACCCACTGCATAAATGTAGACCCTCCCATCTGGCAAATTTTTCACAAATCCCTTTATTCCAAGCTCCTTAGCAATCTTGCTCGTATAATACCTGAACCCAACTCCTTGAACTACACCACTAACATAGATCTCAACAGCGTCCATCAAGTCAAAAATTCGCATTGGGTTTAAAGTTTTAATTCTTATCAAACTCAAAATCGAGCTCTTTCCTTATTTCCTCATAGAAAAACTTCAAAAATTCATGTCTTTTTTCAGCCAATTTTTTTGCGGTTTCCGTGTACAGCCTTTCTTTTAACTTCAGAAGCTTTTCTTCAAAGTGTTTTAGCGTTTCTTCAATTTTTCTCCCTTTTTCTCCCGCAACCATGAACGCCCTCGCAACACCTATCGCACCCATTGCATCGATTTTATCCGCATCGCTCAAGATCTTTGCCTCGAGCGTTTTGGGTTCTATTCCTCCAGAAAAGGAGTGTGCTTCGATAGCGTGAGCTACCGCCTCTATGAATTCTTCTCCGTATCCCTGCTTTTTCAGAACCGCCCTCGCAAATTCCGCTGATTTTACAGCATGGTTCTCTTCGTTTCTGCAGGAGTCATGAAGTTCTGCAGCTTTCAGAACTACCTCCAGATTTGCCCCTTCCCTCTCCGCTATGTATCTCGCGATCTTTAAAACTCTCATCACATGATCATCGCCATGAGCCATGAAAATTCTAAAATCTCGATTTTAAAAAGATTTATTGGGCTTTCAAAATTGTTCTGTTTATGGCAATCCTAAGACCTTTTTGATGGCGGATTTTTGAGATAGCCAGGCGTAATTTTTTCTATTCTCTCTTCGAAAGTCTCTCTTTCAATTTTATAAATTACTCCAAGAAAAATTTTTCCTTCTTTCGGCTCGTAGGAAATCTTGCTTTCAATAGACTTTGGAGTCATTTTGTCGTTGTAGGTTGGGCAGGGCTGAATGACCTGAACGAAAGATGAACCGCGATGAACTATGGCTTCTTTGATCAAATCCTTAGTTTTTTCCACGTGGTAGGCGTAAGCTCTCGCAACGAAGGTGTATCCAGCTACTATTGCAATATCCACTGGATCAATTCTTTCGTGAACGTTTGGGTAAGGCAAAGCCTTTGTTTTAACGCTGTAAGGCAGAGTTGGCCCGGCTTGCCCTTTTGTTAAGCCATAAACTGAGTTATCAGAAAGAATTACAGCTATATCTAAATTTCTTCTTCCAAGGGCTAAGAAATGCCCAGCACCTATGCTGAGAAGATCTCCATCTCCCCCAACAACTACAACTTCAAGCTCGGGATTTGCGAGCTTTATTCCAGAAGCAACTGGAATAGCCCTTCCATGAATCGTGTGAACGTTGCTTCCCTTGATGTAGTATAAAAGGATACCATAGTTTCCACAGCCAGGACACCATTGGATCCAAGCTTCTGTTCTGTAATCAGCTTCCAAAGCTCACCACCACGCTTTCATGCCCATTCAAGATCTTCTTTACAGCCATTGCTATCTCAGAGTCGTAAAAGGGCCGAGCATTTAGCTTTTGAATTGTCTTTGCTTCAAGGCCAATATTTGCTCTCAACAAAATCTTAAGCTGCGCCATAGAGTTCGATTCCACACAAACAACTTCCTTACTTTCAAGCAAATCTTTTATCTTTGGAAATGGGCTTAAAAGTCTTAACTGAATGAATTCCACATCTATTCCATCTTTTTTCAGAATTTCCATCGCACTTAGAATCGCATTTTTCGTTGAGCCATCTTCTGGAATCTCCTTCTCTATTGTTTCAAACTTTCTTTTTCTTTTCAGCATCATTTTCTCTCTAACTTCCGGATCTTCAGAAACAAAACCAAACTCATCATGCTCGAGGCTTGAGTTGACCATAACCGCTTCCCCAATCTTTAAAAAAGGACTTATTCCATCTTCTGTTATCTCGTATCTCTTGCAATTGCCTTCGCTTCTTTTCCATCGTTCGATCCTTACCTCTTTGAGCTCATTGTCATCGATTGTTGTAATAGAAGAAGCAAGATGCTTGTCCAATAGGTGTATCACAGGTATCTGAAACTT
>JASKJN010000041.1 GCA_030153385.1 Archaeoglobaceae archaeon | reverse complement strand
CCCCTCTCGCCATTATCTTCGGCCATAGTGCAGGGGGCTACTACGAAATACCGAGAGAAATTTTGGCCTTCGGCGGTATTGGAATTGCCATAGGAATTGCAACCTGGGGTTACAGAGTTATAAAAATGGTAGGAGACAGAATAACACAGCTGACCTATACCCGGGGCTTTTCCGCAGAATTTGCAACCGCTACAACTGTTCTGACCGCTTCAGCTATCGGAATGCCTATATCGACAACGCATACGCTCGTTGGTAGCGTTATTGGTGTTGGACTCGCCGGTGGACTGGCAGGCGTAAATTTGGACGTGATCAAAAAGATTATATTCTCATGGATACTAACGCTTCCGATCTCTATGTTGTTCTCCATAGGCATATATACGATACTGGTGGTGTTCGTATGAAGTTTTTCAGATCAGTCGGACAAGTCTTTGGTTACTCGCCATTTCCGACGCTTGTAAAGCATGCGGTTTTATGCGGGAGAGCGGTTGGAGTTTTGCAAAAGCAGTTTGATGCTTACGAGAAAGAAGAATTCGAGCTTGTTGAAAAGTATAGAGAAGAGATCGATGAACTTGAAAACCATGCGGACGAGCTGAAGGAAGAGATAAGAACCCATGTGACAAGATCGATGATCCTACCAGTTGACCGACAGGATTTGCTAGAGTTTTTGAGAGCTCAGGACGAGATCATAAACAACTGTGAACATGTCGGCCATATGCTGACCTTCAGAAAAGTTAAGGCGGATAGCGAGATAATGGTGGATTTCAAGGTGCTGTTAGCAAAGATAATGGAATGTGTAAACGAATATGAAAGGATGGTTGAGCACATCAATACTCTTGTCGAGACCTCTTTCGATAAAAAGGAAATTCAGACCATTTTGGAGATCATTCAGGAAGTAGAAAGCCTAGAGCACGAGTGCGACCAAGTTCAGATAAAGCTTCACAAGAGCTTATTCAATTCAGAAAAACTGAATCCTCTTGATGTCCTTCTTATAGACACATGGGTAGTGCATCTGGGCTACATCGCAAACGCAACCGCAAGGGCTGCGGACAGGTTCAGGCTCATGATTCTCGGCAGATAAAAATCTAAAATTTTAAATTTATTGCAGACACGATTATAGGGTCCCAGATCGGAGTAAGCGGTGGAGCATAGGCCAAGTCTGCGAAGAATACGTCTTTTGTTGTGAATCTCGCTTGGATCATCACCACACTCGTATTTGCCTTCCTTTCTTTTTCTCTTAATATAAGAAAACCCTCTCCCGCCTCGACTACCCCTGCACTTATGTGAAGATCTATTCCCTCGCTCTTTTCTAAAGAACTCTGGGTTTATAATACATCAAATCTTCTGCCTTGCTTATACCCTCAACAACGTAAGGAATACCACAGGGCGTGTGGCTGACAAAGTTCTTTGCCTCAAAGACTGCAACTTCCCAGTCTGGATGCAATGATTTTATTCGTGAAGCTGCGGACATTCCAGCTGCTCCGCCACCGATAACTGCTACTTTCATGATTAAAAGTTTGACGATGTGAACTTAAAAACTTTAGGGAGTTTTAGCATTAGATTTAAATTCAGCTCATGAATTAAGCGCATGAAGATCACGATCCTTGCGGACAACAAAATCATGATTCCAAAGCCTTTAAAGGCTGAATGGGGTTTTTCAGCTTTGATAGAGGCTAAAGAGGTGATAATGTTCGATGTGGGTTTAGGATGCTCGCTCAGCAATCTCCTTGTTTTGCAAAAACCTTTTCCTGATAAGATCGTTCTTAGCCATGGGCACTACGATCACACAAGCGCACTTTATCCTTTCCCAAGGAAACTACCACTTTATGCCCATCCAGACATTTTTCTGCCGAGATTCTTTGAGGGCAGATTTATAGGGCTTCCGTATCAGAAGGAGCTGATCTTGAACAACTTCGATTTTGTGGAGCAAGGCGAACCCATGGAAGTTTCCAAGGGAGTTTGGGCGCTTGGGGAGATTCCAAGAAACTTTGAGACTGCAACTCTCAAGGACTCATTCGCAATCAGGGATGGAAGAAAGGAGAACGACGAGATAAGGGATGACCAGAGCCTGGCAATCAAAACGGATAAGGGCATCGTATTGCTCCTGGGCTGTTGCCACTCAGGGCTGAGGAATACAGTAAAGTGGGCGGAGGAAGTCTTGAACGATGAAGTTAAGTTCATAATAGGTGGAACGCATTTGATAGCCTTTACAGAGGAAAAAGTTCTTGAAATTCTGAAGAGCCTTAAAGTCGATCTAATCGCCCCGACACACTGCACTGGCCTGAAGGCAGAAATGCTGATAGCGAAAATAATGGGAGAAAAATACAAACCAGCCGGGGTTGGAAGCGAGTTTGAATTTTAGTCCCCGAATGTTATTACTGGGCTCGTGCCAATCCTCTTCGCCCCCATGCCTCTAAGCACGGGTTTTAAGAATTTCACTCTTGCCCTGTCCACTATTATGTGAACCGCCGCTGCACCCTTGGCTAAAGGTGAAATCGTCGGATCAAAACCCTCAGAGGTTAGATATTTGATGATCTTTTCAAGACTTTCTTTGTCGGGAACATTAAAGTAAAGGCTCACAAGATTTCTTGACTCTATTACCTCTTTTATGTCAGTGAGCAAATTCTCAAGAACTTCTTTTTTCTCTCTGACTTTCAGAGACTCTTTGTTGGCTATGAAAACCGATTTGACCCGATCGTTCAACACGTCTATGATCCTGCACTTATTTTCCTTGAGCGTTGTTCCGAATTCTGTGACTTCTATGATCAAATCCGCTTCCGGAATTGGTGGCAAAAGCGAAGCCTCTGTTTTACCTATGGGATCGAAGACGACAGCATTCAGCCCCTTTTTCTTCGCATATTCCTTTGCAATCTCTGGAAATTCCGAAGCTATGAAGATCTTTTTGTCCCCAACTACTGCTTTGAAATCCTCTATGCTCTTAACTTCAGGATATACTTCTTCAGAGACCGCTACAACGAGTTTTGTTGGGCGAAGAGGAAGAAAATCAAGAACTACTACGTTTTCAAGCTCCATCTTAAGCTTCCAGTTCTCTAATATATCCCCTCCAGTAATTGCTCCGTCTCCTTTTCCGATCTCAATGTATAGGGGCATGATCTGTGGCCTTACCTGCTTAAATATTAGCATGGGATGATCCACATCGATCAGATAACCCCTTTCGCTTTTTCCCAACTTATATCCTGCGGTTATCAGAGCATCCCAAATTGGCTTCTCAAGATGACCATCTGGGAAGTACACTTTAACGAGCATAATAGTAAGCACAGCAGACTTTTTAAAAATCTTTCACTCGATATCTCCGATTGCTATGTTGGTCGCGAAGGACACTGCGGAGAGCCCTGTTTCCTTGCAGAACTCAATTGCAGAGCTAAGAATTGCAGCCTTCGACACAACGAGCGGAATTCCAGCGTTTGCACATTTCACAGCTATCTCCTTGGAAATTCTTCCCGAGAGTAAAAGAAAGGAATTCTCAAGATCCGCGTAATTCAGCAAAGCCAGCCCAATAGCCTTGTCGACCGCATTGTGCCTCCCTACATCGTAGGCTCTGTAAAAGTTCTCTCTTGCGACGACCGCAGAAACATGGTAACCACGGGTTTTTCTGTATTCCTCAATCTCAAGAATTTCGAGGCTTTTTTTCAATTCATCCAGATTGAACTTTCTGTGACTTTTCGCTCTCAGATTTCCGAATTTTTTCGATGAATGAGGGATATTTAGCTCAGAAGCTCCCGAAACCTCCGCTACGATTCTATCTCCATGGACTTCTACTTTAATGTCTTCCAGTGAGCTTGCGATTCCCTCAGATACCAAGAAACCTACTGCAAGTTCTTTGAGCATGTTTGGTGTGCAGAACCTCCTATGGACTTTTCCGTTGATGAAAAATTCAACTTCTTTTTCAATGGCTATTTCCAGCGGTTTTCCAATTTCTCTTAGCACGAGGAGAATAAATGCATCGCTTTAAAAAATTGACTGAAACTCAAAGTCGGGTTAAAAAGAGAATAAAAGACAGCCAGAAAGTTAAACCTTATAAGTTTTTTCTGCTCATGATAAAGCTTATTCCAAGAAAGGTTTGTTTAAAAAGCTCTATAAAGAGAGCGGTAATCGACGCTGTGGTGGGCGAGTAGGGAAATGTTAATTCTCTTTGGAGGTGTTATGAGTGAGAGAAGTAACGTATGAGGAGTATCTCGAGCATGTTAGGAAAAATAAGGAGATTGCGGTTGAGGATAAGACAATTAAACTGGATCCTGTTAATATTACACACTTAGAACCCCGGCTGGGAGAACTCACAAACATATCCACAACTGTCTGGAGTTTTCCTGAGAGAGGTAGCTGGGCAACACATAAAGGGGATTATAGAGGTAACTGGCCTCCCCAGATCCCGAGAGCCCTGATGCAGATGTATACCAAGCGGAATGACTTGGTTCTTGATCAAATGATGGGTAGTGGGACCACGTGCATAGAGGCAAGGATCATGGGGAGGAATTGTATTGGAGTCGATATAAACTATAATGCGGTGATGTTAACGCTTCACAGGTTATATTATCTGGAGGAATTCGCCAAGAAAAATGCTTTGAGTAGCTTGGAAAGTTATATGGATATTAAAGACGTAGATGAGAACATTCTGAATTCGTGGAGTAAAATCTACCATGGTGATGCCAGAAAGCTGTATATGATAGAGGATAACTCCATAGACCTGATCGCCACTCATCCGCCGTACCTAAACATAATAAAGTACGGGGATGGGGTGGAGGGTGACTTATCAAAGGCTGGAAGCTTAGAAGAGTATCTGGAGTGGATGTTTCAGGTAGCGAGAGAATCGTACAGAGTCTTAAAACATGGAGGCTATTGCGCCATACTGATAGGAGATACAAGGATTCACAAGCACTACGTCCCAGTATCTCACTACGTGCTTCAGGCATTCTTGGAAGCAGGGTTCATACTAAAAGAGGAGGTTGTGAAGATCCAGCATAAAATGAAGACAACAAGAGAAATCTGGAGTAAACTAAGAAAGCGGGATTTTCTTCTCATACAGCATGAAAAACTGTTCATCTTCAGGAAACCTGCAGAGGGGGAAGAAGTTGACAAGCTAAAATACAGTAGCAAACTGAGATCGCCAGGAGATTCAGCAAGGCTAAATCGTTTACTATAATAACAAATCTTCCGATCACTTTTCTCGGGTATCTTCTTTGCTTTTTAATAAATCTACGACTCCAAGATTTCCCGACTTCTCCTATAAATATCCTATAAAATAAATACTTTCAGATGCCAAGGTCGTTCTCAAAACCCGTAATAGCTTTTTTGTGAACAGGAAAGAGTAGTTCTGCCCGATCTTGATTCAAACAAAAAATAAGAGATCATTCTATTTTTCCCTTAAACAGGACTCCAAGCTTTTCAAGCACCGCTTTGGCCTTAGCCAATTCACCTACACGGAAGATTATCAGAGCCTTGTGCTTTTCTGAGGTAAAAGCGTAGACGTATTCGATGTTAACTCCCTCTTCGCCAAGAGCCTTTGAAATCCTGTACAATTCACCTGGTTTGTCCTCAACTTCTACCGCGAGAACGTCATTCAACGTTACCGCAAAGCCAGCAGATTTCAGTGCATTGAACGCTTCTTCGGTCTTGTCCACGACCATCCTAACGATCCCAAAATCGCCAGCATCCGCAATCATGAAAGCTCTAAGGTTTATTCCTTTCTTATAAAGAACTTCCGTTATAGCAGCAAGCCTCCCGGGCTTGTTTTCAACAAAAACAGATATCTGCTTTATCACAATATCACCTCAAATCCTCCTTTTATCTATAACCCTTTTGGCCTTTCCCTCGAATCTCTGAAGAGTTCCCGGATTCACAAGCTCGACCTTTGCAGAGATTCCGAGAATAATCTTAAGCTTCTCTTCAATTTTTCTCGCTAAGTTAAGCACGTCCACAGGTTTATCAATCGACACCTTGTCGCTCAGTTCCACCTGAACCGTCATTTCATCCAGCTCCTCCTTTCTATCAAGTATGATCATGTAGTGCTCACTAACTTCCGGGATCTGCATGAGCACATGCTCTATCTGGCTCGGGAACACGTTAACCCCGCGCACGATCAGCATGTCGTCGCTCCTTCCAAGAATTCTCATTATCCTTGGATGAGTTCTTCCACAGTTGCATTTCTCAGTTTCCATAATCGTGATGTCCCCAGTTCTCCATCTTATCAAAGGCATGGCTTCCTTACTCAGCGTCGTGACAACCAATTCACCCTTTTCACCTTCACCGACATTCTCCCCGGTCTTGGGATCGATCACTTCAATGAGAAAGTGATCCGCCCATACGTGAAGCCCGTTCTTCTCAATGCATTCCGTGAAAAGCGGTCCGCTGAGTTCAGATGTGCCATAGACGTCATAGGCAGTAATCCCGGTTTTATCTTCGATTCTCCTCCTTGTCTCCTCGCTCCAAGGCTCCGCTCCGAAAATACCCATTCTTAAATCCGTTTCTCTTATATTTATGCCCATTTTCTCCGCGTATTCAGCCATATAGAGGATATAGGATGGAGTGCAGGCGATCACGGTTACGCCAAGGTCTTTCATTAGATTTATTTGCCTCTCAGTATTCCCGGCAGAAACTGGCAAAGCGGTAGCACCGATTTTTTCAGCAGCATAGTGAAAGCCAAGACCACCAGTGAAAAGCCCGTAGCCATAGGCAATTTGCATTATGTCCTCGTTAGTCACTCCACAGCTCACAAAACCCCTGCAAAGGCTCTCTACCCAAACTCTTATGTCGTCCTCTGTGTAGCCTACGAGCGTTGGCTTTCCTGTTGTTCCACTGGAAGCGTGAAATCTTACGATCTGCGAAAGTGGAACTGCAAACATCCCAAAAGGATAGTTATCCCTTAAATCTTGTTTCTTAGTGAATGGAAGCTTTTTAAGGTCTTCAAGGCTCTGAATGTCGGTTGGATGAATTCCGAGCTCTCTGAACTTTCTCTTGTAAAATGGCGAATACTCGTATACATTTCTAACCAAGGCTTTTAGCTTCTTTTCCTGTATCTGCCTCAATTCCTCCATGGGCATTCTTTCAATCGCGGGACTCCAGAACATCATTTCACCTCTCCCTGATCAAACGCCAGCTAAATCACAAGAAAATTTCATAGCCTTTGGTTATAAAAGCATCGATCTGCTATTCCACTTCTTATCATATTGAAACAAACGAAATAAAAATAAACTTTTAAGGGTACAAATGGTGTGAAGGTTATAACCATTCGCCTAAACGATGATCTGGTTAATAAGCTGGACGAAGTTGCGAGAAAAACCCTATCTTCCAGATCTGAGACGATAAGAAGTGCCCTTGCTGTCTACTTCTCTCTACTGGACAATATAGGCTTCTACTTCAAACCATCCATAGGTATAAAGAACCTTGACTTGTCATTCGAAAGAAATGTTGCAAATCTCGACTTGGGGAATTTCATTTCAATTGCTGTTTTAAACGTTTCCTACGGTGGTGTCGGGGAAAAGGAGATGGACGAAAAGACGGATTTAGTTTTAGTTTCTGAAGTTATGGCAAACCAATTATTCGTGGAATCCGTTTGTAGATTCATAGAACCAAAGATCATACTTCTCTCAACAGGTAATGATTTCGACTATTCAAAGAAATTTTTTGAAATATTTTCTAAGTCAATAGAACGGAGAGTAAAAGTAAAGACCTTCTTAGTTGAGGCTGAAGAAGTGTTCAATACCTTCCAGAGTTTTTTCTCCGCAAATCTCATAGGGCTTAGAGATATGAGCCTAAAAAATATACCTCAGCGTGGTGACAGCATTTATCTCTGGGGAAAGGTTGTTAAAAAGCAAATTAAGCTTGAAGACTTGCCAAAACCATCAGATTTGCTAAAAATTGTCGAAATGGTGAAATCAGGCATAGCTAACGCGATTTTTCCTGTAAAAATAGATGGTGTGGAAAATGTTGCCAGATATGCTGCATCGATTGCGGGTGGTAAGCTAGAGTTATACCAAAACCCTGGTGGGGGCCCCGCAACCTCTGTGCTGGTATGCTCGAAGAATGATCTCGAAAAATTTGGATGTAAAAAGATTGGCGAGATAATTTAGGTTTCAAAAATCTCGTAGACTTTCCTTAGCCTTTCCAATCTCAAAACACTACCCAAATCCCCTCTTCTTATGACTTTAAAAGCATGTTCGATCACTTTCTTGTAAAAATCACAATAAGGACTCTTCTGAATAAGACTGCCTTTTTCTGCATAAACCTCTGCAGGACATGGACTGCCACAAATATTTCTGAATGCACATTCCCTACAATCATCAATGCACTCAACTCTTCTACCCTTTAAATTAGCAAAGCTTGTTTTGATCTTTTCTGGATCCTTCAGTATTGAAAGTGGCTGACGAAAATCTTCAAGCCCTATAAACTCGCTGCAGGGAAAAACCCCCTCTGGCGTTATTGCGAAGAAACGCCTGCCTCCGCCACATGGGGATATGTCGCACTGTAAAACTCTTGAGTATGGAGAGACTATGCCCAAGAGTACGTTTGCAAAGTCTCCGATTGTTATCCTTTTTCCATTTTTTGTATGCCATATTGCTCTCTCAACCGCTTTTATGAATCCCTCTGCACACACATTAGGATCAGGTCTCAAATTTCTCCCGCCAAGGCTGGTGCCCCTTACAGGATTCATCAAAATTAACTCCACTTTTCCCGCTAAATAGTCGATTATTTTATCAAGCTCGTTCACATTGTAAGATGTAATCGTGGTTATAACGTGAAAGCCCCTGTAACCGCTGAACCACTCCAATACTTCATTCACTTTTCTATAATGCCCCTTACCCCTCAAAAAGTCCTCGACATTTTCAGAAGTAGAATCAAATGAAATACCTACGTTGATCCTTTTCTCTTTCAAGAAATCAGAATCTTCCTCGGTTAGCAAAAATGCGTTTGTTTGTATACCAAATCCAAGTTCATTTCCAAAATTCTCCACTATCTCAAAAATTTTATCTTTAGATAAAAGCGGTTCCGCTCCATGGAAAACCACGTTCTTTATTCCAAGTTCTGCAAGAGAGTTTAGAATGTCTGATAGAAGATCAACATCAATCTCTTTCCCTCTTCTACGAATTTCATGCGGAATGTAGCAGTAAGGGCAGTTTGCATTGCATCTCTCCGTGATATTAAGGTATACAGTATTGAAATCAACTTCAGACCGATACTTCTCCATTTTAGCATCCAGTTCATTTTTTAGTCTGCGGTAAGTCTCTATTATTCTATCGGGAATTTCGTGGTCGTAGATTGTCCAAAAATTGTTTTCGGGATCCAAAAGCACGTTGAAATCTTCGATTTTAATGTTTTGTAGAACCATTCGACCACCCCAAAAAATTAAAAGGGAGAATTCTCTCCTAAAACGTAATGGGTCAAACCTCCACCTATACCGCACTCAAACTGGTATGCGAATGCCATAAAGAGTTGTAAAGTTCGGGGAATATATGCCTTAAGATTGTAATACTATTGTAATACAAAAAAGAGTATACGGGAGGTTTTAGCAACTAAAAATCTAATAAAAATGTCAAACCTTTCTGCCATAAACGAAGATGTGTCCCTTGTGGAAGGGCTCAAGGCTGTCTGTGAGCAGAATATCAAAGCTTTTGGAAAGTTCCTCCAAAACTCTCCTGAAAATTTCTTCATCCTCAGCGGTAGAGTCTATGCTCTTCGCTTTCACCATCATCAAAATCCTCCCGCGGTCTTTAAGGAAGAAATGAGAGTTCAATTTCAAAATCTCGACCTGATTTTTCTGCGAAATATCCTGATAGATCAGATCCACCTTCTCAACAATTCCGCTGTATTCCCATGGCTTGGACGCGTCGTGAAAAATTGGAATTATGTTTTCTCTGATCTTTGCCAGCTCTAAAAGCTTTTTAAATGGTTTTGCAGAGTATTCGACTGCATAAAGGATTCCTTCATCGACTATATCAGCAAGATGACTGATAGTTGTTCCACTCGCCGCACCGAGGTAAAGGATCTTTTCATTACCCTTTAGATCGATCTCATGTCCCTTCACCAACATTGCTGAAAGCTTGCTTCTCCAAGGAATCCATTCTCTGTACCTTTCACCGCGGTATTCGAAAATCTTCTCTCCGTAGTGACTACCATACCTGCTCTTCGTCGCGGGAACGTTTCCGAAAAACCTGACGTTTCTCATAATCTTCGAAGCTCCTCAAATCTTTTCTTAACCGAATCGTAAAGTCCCTCCTCGAGTTCCCCTCTGAATAAGTCTATCTTCGCAGCTATTGAAATCTTCGAAGCCAGAAACCTCGCCATTTTTCCCCTTTTGTTCTTTGGCAGACCCCGGATGAATGGATGTGTGAATATGATCCCATGCTTCGGAATCTTCGCCTCTTTTCCTCTCTTTATTCTCGCAATAGCCTTGTAAAGGCTTTTCTCTGCACCAACTATCTGTATTTTACTCGCCGGAGCTTTTGCAAGGTTTTCAAGACTTCCAAATTTTTCAATAAGCTTCGCCCCTATCTTCGCTCCCGCTATTTCAACAAGATTTGGCGATATTCTCTGCATAACCACTTCTATTTCCTCCTCTATTCTCTCCTTAAGTCTTTCAAGATTTGAAATGCTTCCTGAGAAATTCTCCAGAATTTCAGTTTCCCTTACCTCCTCAAGTTCCTCCTTTTTCTCCTTCAAGTTATTCATGGCCTCTTCGATCTCTTCGAGAGCCTTGACAAGCGCTACCACATATTTATCGTCACTTCTTAGCTCCTTCTCCACTTTTTCCTCGGAAACCTCTATTGCGATTTTTCTCAGTAGTCCATAGTAATCTTTCCCAAAAACTTTCAAGCCGAGTTCAGAAACGTTAAATGGAAGAGGAGTGGGATTTTTCGCACCTTCAAACGATTTTCTCAGATCTTTCGAGACTTCCAACACTTCCCCGAGCTCTCCAAACCAGAGATTATATCTCAACTTCAGCACCTCTGTTTTTTCCCCTTGTAATAAGGCTCTCGCATTTTATTCCTTTCTCTACAAAATACCCTTCCAGATCTCTTGCCAAGGCCCTTGCATTGGTGTCCGCCAATGCGAAGATCGTTGGCCCAGTTGAGCTCATTCCGGCAGGAAATCGATCGAGGCATTCACGAATCAGAGAACCATATCTGTCGACTTCCGCCCTCTTGAAACCCAAGTGCTGGATCCTTCTCAATGCTGAAATGAATGAATCGAGATCCTCTTCGGCGACAGCGGGGAGCATTTTCATTAAAATGAGATGACATAGCTCTCTAACGTCCTCTAATGGCACTGGACAGCTTTTTTTGAATAGATCCACTTCTCCTGTGCCATAAGCACCGATTATTTCAGGGATTACCACAACTACCTCCCAGTTCGGGAACTCGAGTCTTGAAATAACCTTCGGTGGCTTAGCTTTGCTTGCCGAAGAAGGCAGAAAATCTTTCTTCTCTTTCTTCGAATGTCCACCATCTACAATGAAGCCACCAAATTCAAAAACTGCAACACCAATGCCAGAAGTCCCCCCTCTGCCTACAATTTCCGCTATCTCCCTAACACTCAGTTCAGGGCAGTAAAGCATCGAGAAGGCTTTTCCCAAAGCCAAGGCTATTTGCGTTCCGCTACCAAGACCAACATGGCTCCTGTAGTCGGATTTCACTACAATCTCAATGCCTTTGCCGAAATAACTCGAAAGTTTCCGAGCAATTTCCAAGAATCTTTCCAAATTCAGACCTTTGCCCTCCACCTTAACCTCATCACTTTCAAAGGCTTTTATATCAATACAGGGCTTGCTCAGAGCAAAACCTACACCACCATCAACTCTTCCGAGAGAACCATTCATATCGATGAGAGTGATGTGGATTCTGGAAGGAGTTCTTATTCGCATGAACTTAATCGGAGAAGAAGATTAAAAGCTTAACCAGTATCAGACCAATGCTTAAACTCAAATTTTGGGTTGCAAATTAAAAAAGGAATATAGATACGTTCACTGAGGCGCCTTTTTCGCGACTCTACTGGCCACAAGTTTCAGGATTCCAAGAACACCATAGATCAGTATCGTTCCGGCGACCAGTTCAGTTGCAAGCCAGTAGATCCAGATACCGCTGTTTGCCATAAAGCTCGCAAGGTCAGCAAATGCTACCGAGAAATACATGAATGCGTAGCTGTTGAAAAGCCAGGGAATTGTCTCTGAGAGAACAACAATCAGAAACACGAACACTGCGACATAGATCATTACTGGCAAAAGTGTTGCAAGATCTTTTCCGAAAGAGATGAAATAGTGCGCTATTTTACTTGTAAAAAGCATGCATAGGAAGAAGTTTATGATTCCGAAGGCTCCGCCGAGTATTATTTTGCTGATTTCTCCCCTGTTTTCGTGTGTAACGAAGAACAGGATCATTGCAACAAAGGCAGGCCATGTTGCCAAATGCAGAGCTTCAAGGGCAAATAAAACTATGAGAACTTCTACCACGAGCAGAACTCCAAAAACAACTCGCGCTCCTAAAGGTAACCCTGGAGCCTTTTTTTCAGCCATAAAATCCCCCTATTATTTCTTCAATCCCATTTTCTTCAACTCCTCTTCCCGCAACAATCTTCTCAAATATTTTCCTGCCGCAGACTTTGGTAGCTCATCTCTGAACTCGACGATTCTTGGATACTTGTACGTTGCAAGCCTCTCTTTACAGAATTCAATAATGTCCTTCTCCGTCACCTTTCCTCTGTATTCAGGCCTGAGAACAACGTAAGCTTTAATTGTTTCTCCTCCAGCTGCTAAGTCTGGCACACCAATAACGCAAACCTCTTTGACCGCAGGATGTTCGTAAATAACATCCTCAATTTCCCTTGGGTAAACGCTGTGCCCCTTGTACTTGATTATGTCTTTCAATCTGTCAACTATATAGAAGTAGCCATCTTCATCCATCTTGGCTATATCACCCGTTCTGAGCCATTTCATTCCATCAGCATAGAAGAATACTTCCTCCGTCTCT
>JASKJN010000040.1 GCA_030153385.1 Archaeoglobaceae archaeon | reverse complement strand
TTTTGCCTGTTCAGCCATGAAATCAACTCCAGCAAACACTATGATCTTGGAATCTACTTCCATGGCTTTGAGAGATAGTTCCAAAGAATCTCCAACGAAATCAGCTACATCTTGAACTTCAGGGGGCTGATAGTTATGAGCTAAAATAATCGCATTTAGCTCTTTTTTTAGTTTAGCGATTTTTTCTACCATAATATCAAATTCAGAGCCATTCATACTCTTTCCGAACAACTGTTCGAAAAGCTATAAAAAGCTTTCTAAATTTTTTCGTCATGAAAAATTTTGAAGAAAGCAGTTTAAAATAGTAACAAAATAATGATAAACTCTGTAGGCTCCAAAAATGTTTTTTTGCTGGTGACATGCTACTTTTATGGATCAAACTCTTGACAGATTTTTCCCTCTTTTTGATGATGAAGAAGTTAAGGATGACTGGAGGTTAAAAGATATTGAAAATTACCACAAAATGCTTCTTGAAGAGTTGGAAAAAGCTTACAATATTGCTGAAGATTGCAGAAAAAAAGGTCTCGATCCCGAGCCAAGCGTTGAGATTCTTATTGCGAGAAACATGGCTGAAAGGGTTGAGAAGCTTATAGGTATTAAAGGGCTTGCGAGTAGGATAGAGGAATTGGAGAAGGCGGGAATGGATAGAGAGAAGATAAGCTTCAAGATCGCTGAAGAGATTGTCGATGGGAAGTTTGGAGAAATGGATGATCTGGAAAAAATAGACAAAGCTATAAGGACTGCTGTTGCTATAATGACAGAAGGTGTTGTTGCAGCACCAATAGAAGGGATAGCAAAAGTGGGATTGGGGAAAAACGACGATGGAACCAATTTTTTAAAGGTATACTACGCTGGTCCAATTAGAAGCGCTGGAGGGACTGCGCAGGTAATTTCAGTGCTAATTGCGGACTATGTGAGAAGAAAGCTCGGTTTAGGGCGATACATTCCGACTGAAGAGGAGATCTTGAGATACTGTGAGGAAATCCAGCTCTATAAAAGAGTTGCAAACCTTCAGTATTTACCCACAGACGAAGAGATAAGGCTTATTGTCTCCAACTGCCCTGTGTGCATTGATGGAGAACCAACGGAAGATGCAGAAGTTTCAGGATACAGAAATCTGCCAAGAGTGGAGACGAACAGAGTAAGAGGAGGAATGGCGCTGATAATCGCTGAAGGAATAGCTCTAAAGGCTCCAAAGCTCAAGAAAATGGTAGATTCTCTGAAAATAGACGGCTGGGAGTGGCTTGAAAAGCTAATAAAAAAGGATTCAGAAGAAGATGTAGACGTAAAGCCAAAAAGCAAATACCTTGCAGATCTCGTTGCTGGTAGACCAGTTTTAAGTCATCCATCAAGAAAAGGTGGCTTCAGGCTGAGATACGGGAGGGCGAGAAATTCAGGACTTGCAACAGTGGGAATAAATCCCGCAACAATGGCGTTGATCGACTTC
Organism: Archaeoglobaceae archaeon; assembly: GCA_030153385.1. Taxonomy (GTDB): domain Archaea; phylum Halobacteriota; class Archaeoglobi; order Archaeoglobales; family Archaeoglobaceae; genus WYZ-LMO2. Next base: position 11,602 of record JASKJN010000040.1, on the reverse strand, counting down.
ATAGCCATAGGGACTCAGCTGAAGATTGAAAGACCTGGAAAAGCGGGAAGCGTCGTCCCTGTAACGACGATCGACGGACCAACTGTGAGGTTGAAAAATGGGGATGTTGTGAGAATAAGAAGTGTTGAGGAAGCGCTTGAGTTGAAAAATGATGTTGAGAAAATTCTCGATCTGGGCGAGATCTTGATAAACTACGGAGATTTTCTGGAAAACAATCACCCTCTTATGCCCGCTTCCTATACAATTGAGTGGTGGTCTCTTGAAACCGGAATAAAGGATGTGCACATCGATGAAGAGACCGCTTTAAAGCTTTCAAACGAGCTTGGAGCCCCGATGCATCCGGATTTTACTTACCTCTGGCATGACATAAGCATTGAGGATTTCTGCTATCTACGTGACTTCATAAGCGAGAAGGGGAAAATCGAGGGACAGAAGAAGAGCTGTCTATTTTTACCTTTTGATGCACGCGTAAAGGAAATTCTCGAAAATCTTCTTGTTGAGCACAAGGTTAGAGAAGGAATTGTTATTGAAAAGTGGAAGGTACTTGTTAGATGCCTCGGCTTAGATCTGAAGCTCAGAAAAATCGGAGAAGTTTCTGGGGAGACGGTATTGGAGGCAATAAAAAACGTTTCTGGGATAATTGTTAGACCAAAGGCACTTTCAAGGATAGGAGCAAGGATGGGAAGGCCTGAGAAATCTAAGGAAAGGAAAATGAGTCCTCCACCACATTTGCTCTTCCCTGTTAGCTTTGCCGGTGGAAAAAGAAGGGATATAAAGAGTGCTTTAGACCACAGAAATGGCTATAATTCTGCAAAAGGGCTTATAGAGGTAGAAATTGCGCTTAGACGATGCAAGGTATGCGGCAAGGAAGGCTTCTGGCTCAAGTGTGAGTGTGGTGGAGAAACGGAACAGCTTTATTATTGCCCGAAATGTAGGATAAAGGATACCCCAGAGATCTGCAAGAAATGCGGTAGCGAGACAAGGGGATATATGAAGAGATCAATCGACATAAGAGCACTCTATGAAAAAGCACTTCAAAATCTTGATGAGCGTGACGAGTTTGATATCGTTAAGGGTGTTGTGGGACTAACTTCGAAGAACAAGTTTCCTGAAAGGATTGAGAAGGGGATTCTCAGAGCAAAGCATGGCGTTTATGTTTTCAAAGACGGAACGATCAGATACGACATGACCGATCTACCTCTAACACACTTCAAACCCAAAGAAATAGGGGTCAGTGTGGAAAAGCTCAGAGAGCTTGGATACACGAGAGATTACAACGGAATGGAACTGAAGAGCGAGGAGCAGATCTTAGAACTGAAGCCACAGGACATTGTGATCTCAAAGGATTGTGCGGAATATCTTTTGAAGGTTGCGAAGTTCATTGACGACCTTCTGGTTAAATTCTACAAAATGGAACCATTCTACAAAGCGGAGAAGCCGGAAGACTTAATAGGGCAGCTTGTAATCGGCTTAGCCCCCCATACCTCCGCAGGCGTTCTTGGAAGGATCATTGGATTCGTCGACATCCTTGGCTGTTATGCGCATCCATACTTCCACGCTGCAAAGCGAAGAAACTGTGATGGTGATGAGGACTGTGTAATGCTTCTCCTTGACGGTCTTCTGAACTTTTCAAGGCACTTCTTGCCAGAAAAGCGTGGAGGACAGATGGATGCACCTCTTGTGCTGACCGTGATAGTAGATCCAAGGGAGGTCGATAAGGAGGTTCATAACATGGATGTTGTTGCAAATTATCCCTTGGAATTCTACAAGGCAACGCTTGAGTTTGCAAATCCAAAGGAATGCGAGGATATCATAGAGAAGGTGAAGGATCGACTAAGTCTCGAAACAAGGTTCTGTGGACTCAAATTTACGCACGACACAGATATAACGCTTGGCGTGAAAGAGAGTGCCTACAAGAGGCTTAAGACGATGGAGGAGAAAGTGGAGAAACAGATGGAGGTTGCGAGGAAAATTTCTGCAGTTGATGAGCACGATGTTGCGGAGAGGATTATTACGATACACTTTCTTCCAGACATAATAGGAAATCTTAGAGCATTTTCGAGGCAGGAATTCCGATGTGTTGATTGCAACAAGAAATACAGAAGGCTACCTTTGAGTGGAAAGTGCAGAAAATGCGGGGGAAATTTAACGCTTACAGTCCACAGCAGTTCTATCGTGAAATATCTTGACATCTCCAAGAAGCTTTGCGAGGAATACAATGTTTCAGAATACACGAAACAGAGATTGAAGCTGATCGAGTATGAGATAACGTCTCTGCTTCATGAGAACAAACAGATAACTCTTGTTGATGTTATTTAACTCTTTGGACTCGATTTATTGAAACGCCTTTTGCTTAATCTTGACGAAAAGCTTTGGATTTCTCGATTTGGAAAGAGAAATGCGCCGACCGGGATTTGAACCCGGGGCAGGGGCTCGGCAAGCCCCTGTGTTTCCAGGCTACACCATCGGCGCTTGCAAAGTTTTTGTATTTGGCAGTTTAATAAGACTTTCGCTTAATTCTTTTGGGTTTTGAAAATTCTAATCTTAATTTGCATCTGTTTTTATAAAAAAGTAATTTAATCAAAATTTAGCCCCAGACAATCTTTCCTTCGCTGTCAGTATACATGTAATCCTGCCCCCAGAACTTTGGCGTTATTCCGAGGATCACGATCAGCTCTCCATTTTCGAAAACTATGTCGGAGGAGGGCATGTCGAGAACTCCAATTGTTCCATAGGGTGCTACTCGGAGGAGCGCACTATGGACGTATTTCGGTATTCCCCGATAGCCGTCTGCAAGGAACACTTTCTTCTCCATCGCTTCCATTATCTTCTCTGGATCTGTGGAACCTGCCCCCTCAATGGCCTTTGCTATTAGGAAGGTTGTTTCATAGGTCAGAACGTGCTCCCAAGTTACGGGAACATCTCCGAGCCTTTTTTGCAGGTTTTCGCACATGTACTTGTAGAAAGGCGTATAGGGATCCGCTGAAGATTCAGGGACCAAAGCAGAGATGCAAGGAGACGTCACACCAATGCTTTTCTCTACCAGGCTTATATCTCCTTTCAAAACTTTTTTATTTGCAAAATCATATTCTATACCCAAATAATACATGATCTCGTCTAACTTCGCTTGATCCGATACTATAAATCCTCCCGTATAGCCAAGAGCTCTTGCGGTCTTGATCACTCCAGCCACTGGCAATGAAGGACCCGCGAGCAATATCACCTCTGGCTTTGCAGCCAAGACCTTTGAGACATTTTCGGTGTAATTTGTTGCCACGTAATAGTTGATTGGTTCTTCTGCAACTATTTCGCCACCTTTGCGTGTCCAGTAGTCTTTAAAGGTTTTAGCCCATTCTTGGCCGTAATCATGCGTTCCCGGTAGCAGTGCAGCCTTCTTCATCCCCTTCAGAAGAAAGTAGTCTGACATTGTCGGAACGTGGAGTATTTCGAAGTTTGGCGGAATGAGAAGAATCATTTTGTTTCCTGTTTTAATAGCGGGAGGGCTTGAGGTGTACGCAGCAACGATGAACTTATTCTCACCCTTCTCATTTATCTTCTGTAATTCCAGTATTCCACCAGCATGCGGGCAAAAGATCACGGTGGTTCCATTTTTGGATAGGTTTACAGCATTCGCTACTGAAAGTGGAGGATAGTACTTGTCATCCATTGCGATTACGTCTAACTCATACTTCTTGTCGCCGATAACAATTCCGCCTGCATTATTTATATCTTCGATTGCAAATCGTATACCATTGAGAACATTTTGACCATATGGCCCAGCTATTCCGCTCAAAGGTCCGGTGTATCCGATGTAGATCTTTCCACCGTATTCAGGCGGTTTTGGTGTGGGCGTGACTGCTGGAGGTGCTGAAAGGCTCAAAGCCCAGTATACTGCTAAGATCGCTACTATAACAACTAAAGCCAGTATAACCCAGTTCCTGGCTTTCATTCTATCACCTTTTAGCAGTATCACAATTGCCTATATAAATTTTATGATTTTTTGATATAAATACTTTTTTGGTAAAAAGCTCACTCTTTCACTTTTTTAACCACAGCGATCTTTTCTATGCAAGTGTCTGGATAATTCCCTGAGCTATCCTTTTCAAGCGATTTTACCATGTCCCATATCGTAAGAAGGGCCACGCTAACGCCAGTAAGAGCCTCCATTTCAACTCCTGTTTTTCCAAACGACTTAACAGCACAGCTAACTCTGATTCCAGTTTCTTCAATTTTGAAATCGAAGGAAATAGAAGTTATTGGTATTGGATGGCACAATGGGATGATTTCCGATGTCCTTTTTACAGCCATAACCCCTGCAATGTTTGCAGTTGAAAGCACGTTTCCCTTAGCAACCTTATTGCTTGTAATGGCCTCGATCGTCTCCTTTTTGAGCCTGATAAACCCTTCAGCGATTGCAATTCTTGGGACATCTTCTTTTCCAGAAATATCGACCATCCTTACTTTTTCACCCTCAATATGCGAGAATTCCATGTACATCCCATCAGTTAGAGATATATCTCTCTTCCCTTTATCCCAGTTCATGAAGGCTCTATTAATCGTGGATATGCAAAAGGATTTCTGCTACAAAAATGGCGCCTTGTACATTCCGGGTGCAGAAGAGATCTTTAAGCCAACAAAAAAGGTCGTTGAGAAAGCGAGGGGCAAAATGCCCCTGATATTCACTCAGGACTGGCATAGGGAGGATGATGAGGAATTCAAGATCTGGCCAAAGCACTGCATAGCGGAGACGGAGGGGGCGGAGATAATAGACGAGCTTGAAGTTACCAAAAAGGACTATTTTGTTAAAAAGAGAAGGTATTCCGCATTCTTTGGAACAGATCTCGATTTACTGCTCAGAGAGTTGAAAGTTTCAGAGCTTTTTGTCTGCGGGGTTGCGACGAATATATGCGTGCTCCATACCACTGGAGATGCAGCCATCAGGGGCTACAGTGTTTCCGTAATCAAGGACTGCACAAAGGCTTTGAGCGATTACGACTACGAATATGCGCTTAGGCATATGAGAAACGTGTTCAATGCGAAGCTCATTAGTTCTGATGAGTTCGTGAATTTGCTTTGATCACCAAAATTTAAATTTTCATACATCTATCTATCTGTATGAAGAATGTCATAATTGTCGGATGTGGGAGCTACATGGACTCCACTTACGGATGTCCAGGAGAATGGAGGTGTTTAAAGGCCTCTGCATTTGGCGAGGGAGAATTCAGCGAACCTGCAAGAGTTATAGCATTTGTCCGCTGTGAATGCCCGGGAAGAGCAACAATAGCAACGATAAAAATGGCTATAAAGCTATCAAACGTAAAGCCAGACGAGATCTATTTAAGCAACTGCTTCTTCAAGTCAAACGTAGAGTGCCCTTACTTTAAGGCAGAGGATTTTGCGAAAATTCTTGAAGAAACCTTCGGAGTAAAAGTGCATTTCGGGACGCACAACTATGTGTAGTCTTCACTAAAAAAGCTTTTATTAAGAGCAAAAAGAATTTCTGTAATGAGCTTAATCGATGAGGCCAAGAATGGAATAATTAACGATTTGATCAGAAAAGTCTCGGAGTATGAAGGTGTTGAGGTTCATAAACTGGTTAAATTAGTTGCTAAAGGTTATGTGGTAATTCCAAAGAATGTCCTTCGCGATATTGAGCCAAGAGCTATCGGAATGCTTGTCTCTACAAAGGTGAATGCAAACGTCGGCACATCTCGGGAGTATGTGAATGTGGAAGAGGAAGTGGAAAAGGCAATTGTTGCTCAGAAATTCGGTGCGGATGCGGTGATGGATCTATCCACAGGCGGAAACCTCAGAGAGATAAGAAGAAGAATTATGGAGGTTGTAAAAGTTCCATTTGGCACAGTTCCGATATACGAGGCAACAAGAGATTGCAGAAAGATCTTGGACATGAGTGAGGATGACTTCATCAATGTTGTTGAAAGGCAAGCTAAGGAAGGCGTTGACTTCATGACGATCCATGCTGGAGTTAACTGGATAACAGTAGAAAGGCTGAAAAGGTCGAAAAGACTGCTCGGAGTTGTTAGCAGGGGAGGTGCGATAACGATCGGATGGATGATACAGAACGAGAAGGAAAATCCATACTATGAAAACTTCGACTACATTCTCGACATCCTTAAGGAGTACGACGTTACAGTAAGCTTGGGCGATGCTTTTCGGCCTGGATGCATCCATGACGCTGGAGACAGGGCAAAGTATACGGAGTTCATAATCCTCGGAGAACTTGTTGAGAAGTGCAGAGCAAAAGGAGTGCAGTGCATGGTAGAAGGACCGGGGCATGTGCCACTTGATGAAATCTTTCCAGCGGTTAGAGCGATGAAGAGTGTCACCGATAATGCTCCTTTATACCTTCTCGGACCAATTGTTACCGATATCTCAGCGGGCTATGACCACATTTCTTCTGCAATAGGCGCTGCGATAGCGGGAATGGCGGGAGCGGATTTCATATGCTATGTTACACCTGCGGAGCACCTTGGATTGCCCACAGTTGAGGACGTTAAGGAGGGGGTTATAGCTGCGAAGATAGCTGCTCATGCTGTCGATCTGATAAAGGAGGGGCAAAAAGAGAGGGCGAGGGCTAAGGACTACGAGATGTCGCTTGCGAGGAAGAATTTCGACTGGGAAAAACAATTTGCTCTCTCTCCAGATCCGGAAAAGGCGAGAAGTATCTGGGAAAGAAGAAAGGCTAAAGGAGAATACTGCAGTATGTGCGGAGATCTTTGTGCAATAAAGCTTGTAGAAAAATACGCCGAAGGCAGATAGCACAGCAACAATAAAATACCGAGCTAAATTTTTAGGCCACATGGACAAAACGATCGTTGAGAAGATCTTCTCAAAGGCCTGCGGTAAGGAAGTCAGAGCGGGAGAATTTGTATTTGCGAACATAGATTTAGCGATGATCCACGACATAACCGCTCCGCTTGCCATAAAGGCTTTCAGAGAGATCGCTGGAGAAGATGCGAAGGTTTGGGATCCAAATAAGGTAATAATGGCATTCGATCATCAGGCTCCAGCGGATAGCGTTAAGTCTGCTGAAAACCAGAAGATGCTTAGGGTATTTGCTCAACAGCAGGGAATTCTGAACTACGATGTTTGCGGTGGAATAGCTCACCAGCTCATGGTTGAAAACCATGTTGAGCCCGGAATGCTAGTAGTTGGAGCGGACAGCCATACCTGTATGTATGGGGCTCTTGGAGCATTTGCGACGGGCATTGGGTCAACGGATATGGGTTGTGTTCTTGCGAAGGGAAAACTCTGGTTTAAAGTACCTGAAAGCATCCGCTTCAACATTCATGGGAAGCTTGGAAGGCATGTTTACGGTAAGGATATCGTTCTCAGAATCATAGGAAACATCGGAGCGGAAGGGGCGAATTATAAGGCATGCATTTTCGATGGAGAAGTTGTCAGGAAGCTTTCGATGGCGGATCGCCTTACAATGTGTAACATGGCAATAGAAATGGGCGGTAAAGCAGGTATAGTCGAACCGGACGAGATAACAATGCGTTATCTTAAAGAAATGGGGAGAGAATACAATGGAGAATTATTGAGAAGCGATGAAAATGCGAAGTTTGAGGATATCGAGCTAGACGTAACAGGAATGGAGCCACAGGTTGCGGTTCCGCATAGGGTCGATAACGTTGTCGGGATTTCAGAAGTCAAGGGTGTTAAGGTTGATCAGGTTTTCATAGGCTCATGCACGAATGGAAGGTACGAGGATATTAAGATCTCCGCGGAAATTCTGAAAGGAGAGAGGGTTGCAAAGGGGGTTAGGCTAATTGTGATCCCTGCGAGTAGGAGAGAATATCTTAGAGCGTTGAAAGATGGGCTGATAGAGGTACTCGTTGAAGCGGGAGCGATCGTTGAGTTCCCATCCTGCGGTCCCTGTATGGGTGGAAGCTTCGGACTAATCGCAAGCGGAGAAGTGAGCGTCTCGACCTCAAATAGAAACTTCGTGGGCAGGCAGGGAAGTCCCGAGGGAAAGATATACTTGGTAAATCCAGCAGTGGCTGCTGCAACCGCGATCTACGGTGTTTTAACGGATCCAAGAGAAATTTGAACATTTTTATCTCTTCTCTCTTGGCATGCAGATGATCTCTTTTATCTGAGCATCGAAGAAATTGTTCATGTGTGCTGGCCTTATCACAACCGCAGTGTCAGCGCCCCTTGTTTTCCCTCCAATGGCGACGACTTCTGTTATCGGTATTGCTCCGCTGTCAGCAGCCATAACCGCGATTTCAACGCAAACCTTCAGACCATGTCCGAAAAGTGCTCTTAATGTTTCCGCGATAACCTCAACTCTACTTATTCCTCCAAACTTCCTTGTTATGCTTCTTTCAATGCCCGAAAGCACGTGAGACTGCCTCACGATCACAGCCCCATTTTTTCTAAGAAATTCCTCTGTCTCTGGATCCATCGTATTCTTTCCCTCCTCCATAAAGCCAGTATGATAAGTTACCACGACAAGCTTCATGTCCCCGCTCAGGTATTTCAGAGCTTTTTTTGCGGTTTCACCGTAGGAAGAAGCTAAAACAACGTATTTAATCCCGAGTTCCTTCGCTCTTTCAAATGCGAGTTTCAAAGTTGCTTCAGTGTTCTCCACACCCGGTTTTTCGAAATACCAGATCTTCTTCTCGCTCATATCAACCACCCAAAGATTAGCAAGAGTGAGAGAAACATTAATGTTATCGTCAGTATTAAAGCGAACACAGCAAGCTTTGTGTCGCCGAAAACGATTGGAATAGGACCTATTAGCACAACACCGCCGAATTTTTTCTCTGTCTTGTTCTCTATTCGGGTTTCCTCCTGAAATTCAGGATAGCTATCTTCTCCAAATTTTAAATCCTCTACTCTATGCAGGAATGCGGTCATGAGGAGAAAGATAACTGCGATGAGCAACACAAAAATTGCTATCGCCACATCAGAAGCGACAACGATTGGAATTGGTCCTATGAGAACGATGGCTCCGTAAGAAACGTTTGAATTGGGTATATTTAGAACAGCCAGCCCAATTGTCAATCCAATGACCACGAGGGCTAAGCCCACAAACAGTCGCCAATAGTCCATACCCTGATTGGGTATCTGATTATAAATTTTTATTCCGTAGCATTGTGAAGAAGGCTATTTTTAATCTGAGTAGTTATCAATAAATTCAAATACTGTGGAAAAATTCAAGATTATGGAGTTTGGAACTGTAGGCCCAACTTTTCCTCCAATTGGTGAGGCGCCCAAGACCGCTAGGAGACTCGAAGAGAAGGGTTATGATGCACTGTGGTTCGCGGACCATCTTCTTGGCTGGTATCCGCATGAGATCTGGAAGGAGACCGTTTTTGCAATGAGATACCCATCTTGCCACATGTTCTACGATGCCTTCTGCTCGATCTGCTATACCGCTCCATTTACCCAGAAAATAAAGTTTGGGGTTTCAGTTACCGAGATAATTAGAAGACATCCTGCGGTTATGCTACAGCAGGCGGTTACAGCCAATCATGCAACGAACGGAAGATTCATACTCGGCATAGGTGCTGGTGAGGCTGAAAACATTGTTCCGTATGGCATTAACTACGATAATCCTGTAGGAAAGCTTGAAGAGGCATTGAAGCTCATAAAGATCATGCTTTCCACTGACTATGGCGAAAAAATAAACTTTCAGGGGAAATTCTTCAAATTTGGAGATGCCCTTTTCGATTTAAAGCCCGTTGGTGAGCTTCCAATATGGCTTGGTGCTCATGGAAACAAGATGCTCAAGCTGACCGCCAAATACGGAGATGGCTGGCTACCTTCAACGCTACCTCCAGAAGTTTACGCTGAAAGAATGGAGAAGCTGAACAAGTTTGCCAGGGAAGAGAACAGAGACCCCGATGAGATAAAGAAGGGAATTTTCGTGAGTCTCGTTGTGGACGAGAAAAAGGAGGAAGTTGAGAGACTGCTGAGAACACCGATTTTGAAGATCCATGCTTTGCTCATGCCGTCGGAATTCTACGAAGCAATGGGCTACAAACATCCGTTTGGTAAATTCTATGGGCTTCTCGACTACATTCCAACGAAATACACAAAGGGGCAGATCATGAGTGCCATAGCCAAGATTCCGGACGAGATATCAAAGATCGCGTTTGTCTGCGGAACGCCAGAGGAGATCATTCAGACATTCGATAAGTTTGAAAAGATCGGGGTTGAACACATAGTCGTTTGGAACCTGACTTATTTTGGAGACGTCAGCAAGATCAAAATGTCTTATTCTCTGATCGACGAGATTATCGAGCACTTTAAGTAATTTTTTAGCTTTTATAATAATCCTCAATTTTTAGAGAGCAAAGTTTAAATGACATACATCGAGTAGGCTAAAAATGTATGAAATTTGACGTCATAATCGTTGGTGCTGGACCGGGCGGAATGTTCGCTGCTTACAAACTCGCAGGGATTAAAAGCGTAGCCATTTTCGAAATGGGGAGAGATATAAGCAAGCGGAAGTGTCCAAGCGATCTATCGCAGAGCTACTGCATGAAGTGCGATCCATGCAACATAACTTCAGGAATTGGAGGAGCGGGAGGTCTCTCAGATGGAAAGCTGAATTATGTTAATCCCAATTATCCTTCGAGCTTCACAGTTGGTGGGGATTTTGAGTTTTTAGATCCTAAATACCTCATCGAGAAAATGAATGAGGTCGATGAGATCTTTTCCGCTCATGGCGTCTCGGGTAAACTTTACGGTGAAGATGAAGAAAAGATAAACAGATTTCTCAAGGAAGCGAATGCTGCGGGAATAGAATTCGTTCCACTTAAACAGAGACACGTTGGCAGTGATGAACTGCCAAAGGTTATCCAGAGCATTGAAAATAAGCTCAGAGAAAAGGGGGTTGAGATCTACACGCAGAAGACTGTGGTAGATATAGATCCAGAGAACAGGGTCATTACGACGAGCGGTGGAGAAAAATTCCGCTATGATAAGCTTATACTTGCTGTAGGGAGAAGTGGGGCGGATTGGCTCGAGAAATGGGTGAAAAAATACAGGATCGAGGTTGCGGAGAATTCAAAGGCTATTGATGTTGGCGTCAGAGTTGAGGTTCCCGCCTCGATTATGGAAGATATAACATCAACGATCTACGATCCGAAGCTTAGGATCATAACAAAGAGGCATGATGACTACGTCCGAACTTTCTGCACATGCCCACGCGGTTGGGTTATCAGAGAAGATTATGGGGACTTTTGCTTGGTTAACGGGCACAGTAAAGCTAAGGATAAGTCTAACAACACTAATTTTGCTTTGCTCGGGCATTATGAGTTCACAGAACCATTTGAAGAATCTAATGAATGGGGAAGAGATCTTGCAAGGATCACTACGAAGCTTGGCGGTGGAAATCCAATAGTTCAGAGGCTTAAAGATCTCAGACATGGTAGAAGAAGCACGGAGAGCAGAATAAGAAACAACAGACTCGTCCAGCCTACATTGAAAACCGCAATCCCCGGTGACATCTGCCTGGCTTATCCGGGCAGAGTAATAGATGACATCGTAGACGCGCTTGAAAGACTTGAAAAGGTAATTCCCGGTGTTGCGGACGATTCAACTCTCCTATATGCTCCCGAGGTTA
>JASKJN010000039.1 GCA_030153385.1 Archaeoglobaceae archaeon | reverse complement strand
TCGTCAAGGAAATCGGAGCTCTTTTCACAGCAGAAAGAAAGTCAGACTCCAACACCGTGCTAATCCCAAGCACAATGATAATAGGGCAGAAGATCGTGATTCGGAAAAAGTAATTCAATTTTTTAGCTTCTTGTTGAAGAGTGCTTAGGGATGGGGAATTCGTTACTTATCAGGGAGCTCTCACGGAAGGCAATACATTTCGCAGGTATCAGTTATATTCCTGCCTATATCTACCTTGGAAAAGAACTCACAGCTCTCTGCATAGCCTTCCTAATTCTTCTTGCCCTTTTTCTTGAGGTTTTCAGATTTAAATACGGTATTTTTAATTTTCTTGCCAGAAAAGAAGAGGAAAGAAGCATTGGAGCTCACATCTACTCCGGAATCGCTATGCTGATAGTCACGGTTCTTTTTCCAAAAAACTGCTGTTTTCTTGCAGCAATAACCTCTTTTTTAGGAGACGGTGTTGCGGGAATCGTAAGACTCAGGTTTCCCAACCTTGCAAGCCCTGCAATGTTTCTATCCTCTGTTTTAGCATCAAATTTCCTAGAAATTCCATTGAGCACTTCCATTCCTCCCGCATTAATTTCGACAATTGCTGAAAGAACAAAGAAAATTAGAAATATCCGGCTTCAGGACAATCTAACCGTACCAGTAGTCACAGCTTTTGCCTGTTTTATTATTTCTTTAATTTAACTGGCCACACTCATAATCCGACAGATTTATATTTCCTGCGAAAATTGGGCGGATCTATGAGAATTGTAATGAAATTTGGAGGAGTTAGCGTAAAGGATGGAAATAGCATACTTCATTGCGCTAATCTCATCAAAAAATTTTCTGAGGGGAATGAAATCGTCGTTGTTGTCTCCGCAATGTCCGGAGTTACGGATTCTCTGATCTCTGCAGCGAATAAGTGTAGCAAGGAGGCAAGTTCCGGATACATAAAGCTATTCGTTGCTGAAATGATGAAAAAGCACTATGAAGCGGTAGAAAAGGCTGTTTTAAACGATGAGATAAAGGGCAGAGTGATACAGGCACTTGAAAGGCTTTTTGATGAGCTCGAAAAGGTTTTGCTTGGCATAACTTACCTTGGTGAGCTAACCAAGAGGAGTGAGGACTACATAGTTTCATTTGGAGAAAGACTGGTTGCACCGATTCTTTCTGGATCTTTGCTATCTATAGGAGTCGACTCAGTTGCTCTGACTGGCGGAGACGCTGGAATAATTACAGACAAGAACTATGGAAGAGCAAAGCCTCTGCCTGAAGCTCAGGCGCTCATAAAGGCAAGACTGGAGCCACTTCTGAAAATAAAGAAGACAGTTCCAGTGGTAACAGGATTCATCGGTTCAGCAGCAGATGGAAGCATTACAACCCTTGGAAGAGGGGGTAGCGACTACACAGCAACTATCCTCGCTTCCGCACTCGATGCGGACGAAGTGTGGCTATGGAAGGAAGTTGATGGAATAATGACATGCGATCCAAAGTTTGTGCCAAATGCGAGATTTATACCTGAGATCTCCTATCAGGAAGCTATGGAACTCTCGCATTTTGGCGCAAAGATCCTTCATCCCTTAGCCCTGATCCCTGTAATGAGAAAGGGAATTCCTGTCAGAATTAAGAACGTATTCAATCCAGACGCCCCCGGAACCGTGATCTGCTCGAATACAACAGAAAGCAAAGAAATAGTCAAGGCTCTTAGCCTCATACAAGACACGGGTATCGTTAATGTCAGTGGTGCGGGATTTGATTTCGCTGAGATAATGGCAGAAGTGTTCAGAATTCTCGCTGAAGAAAAAGTAAACGTAATAATGGTCTCGCAAAGCTCTTCGGAGCTCAATCTCTCGATAGTGGTTGATAAGAAAGACGTAGAAAGAGCCTATCAGGCTTTAAAGAGTATCGAGAACGGTGTGATCAGGGTCTCAAAAATTGACAATATATCTATAGTGAGTGCAGTCGGCGCGGGTATGGCGGGAACTCCGGGTGTTGCGGGAAGGATCTTCTCCGCACTCGGAAAGAACAAGATCAATGTTGTGATGATAAGCCAGAGCTGTTCCGAATACAACATCTCGTTTGCAGTAAGGTCAGAGGATGGAATAAACGCTGTGAGAGTAATTCATGATGAATTCGGGCTTAAAGCTTAAGGAACTCGCAAAAAAAGCAGTAAGCTTACTCTCAAAACACGATTTCGCAAGAGTATACACACATTACGATGCAGACGGCATTTCAGCGGGAGCGGTAATTGTAAAAGCCCTTTTAAGGGCTGGAAAAGATTTTCAACTAACCTTTCTGAAGGGATTGAACGATTTTGAGGCTGAGAACGAGGATCTGCAGATATTCGTAGATATGGGAAGTGGTTATGGTGAACTCATCTCAAATATAGACGGGGACATAATAATACTCGACCATCACAAGCCCGTAGGAGAGATAAAGCCAAAAAGGAACTTGGCACATGTCAATCCGCATTTAGTTGGCATCGATGGAACAACAGAGGTTTCCGCAAGTGGAGTGGCATATTTGTTCGCCAAAGAACTTGGAGAGAATAAAGACTTGGCACCTTTGGCCATTCTCGGAGCAATTGGAGATAAGCAGAAGTTTTTGGGGATAAACGAAGAGATCCTGAAAGACGCAAATTCCACGGGACTTGTGGAGGTGAAACCGGGTATTTGCTTACCGTCTGGAAAGATCTCAAAAGCCTTGAAAATTAGCTTGGAGCCATATCTTGACTTTTATAAAAAGGATGATGAGCTCGAGGAGTTTTTAAGAAAGCTCGGAATTGATGGGGAAAAAGACGTTGAAGAACTGAGCTTCGAGGAAACTCAAAGACTTGCGGACGCTATAATCCTGAGACTTCTAAAAATTGGTGCTTATGAAGGTGTCTTTGAGCAGGTGGTCGGGAAGAAGATAGTTCTGAAGAGTCTGCCAATCCAGAATGCTACAAGCCTCGTAGACATCATAAACTCCTGTGGAAGAGCTGGAGAGACGAGCACAGCTTTAAGCATTCTCCTGGGCGATGAAAAAGCCCTGAGATCTGGCTTAGAGATCTCGGAGAGAATAAACACCGAGATTTTGGAGGAAATATCAAGGAGAAGAAAAGAGGTTCGAGAGGGTTTTTGCATCCGATACCTTGTGATGGAAGACGTCATTTCCACAAGCCCGATAGCGACGGTTCTTTCCCGCTATATCTTCCCAGACAAACCTCTTGTAGTTCTTAACATAAAGAAAGATGGCAAAGTTAAGGTTTCCGCAAGAACAACAGATAAGATCGCACAAAGGTTAGATCTGGCAGAAGTGATGCGTTTGTCCGCTTTAAAAGTAAATGGAGTGGGCGGAGGGCACAGAGTTGCGGCAGGAGCAAATATTGATAAAGAAAGAGTAGAAGAATTCTTAAAAGAGGTTGATCGGCTTTGCTGTGCTATGCTCGCTTAGAAATAGAGTGCAAAGATGCGGAAAATGTCGCAAAAGCGCTGAGAGTTGATGATCCGAACTGGTGCGAGTGTCGCTCGGAAAATGGAAAGATCGTGATCGAAATCAAAGCTAAAAAGCTCAGCTCACTGCTGTATGCAATAGACGATTATTTGATGCATTTGAAGATGTGCGAAAGGATATGATGCTTTCAATCGAAGAATACTTAGAGCTCAGAAAAAATCTGAATAAAGTTTCCGATTTCGATAGATTCAATCTTCCAAGGGGGATACTCCACGCAATATTGATGCAGAAAAAAGTTGAGAATGTTAAAAGGAAATATCATCTTTTCTCCTGCAGAACAAAGGAGATCCTTGAATTCTGGAATGAGAAAAAGAGATTTCCAGAATGGTTGACCCTTACTCCAGTTTTGAAGGTCAGACTCTTGCTGAAGGCTATGGATTTCTCAACAAAGCAGATCAATAAGGTTCTCAGAAATCCAAATGAACTCGATGAAGAGTTATCAAAGCTTGTATATGATGCAGTATCAAGGGATTTTATCTACTCGCCCATTGCTTCGAGACTTCAGAGCGTGCTGGGAAAGATCGGCGAAAAGATCATTGAGGAGAAGCTTAGAAGCTTAGGTATAAAATTTAAGACAGAAAAAGAGCTAAGAATGCAGAAAACTCCAGATTTCTTTTTCGATGAACCTTTAGAGCTTTTTGGAAAGAAGATCAGATGGATCGAAAGCAAGGCCCTTTTCGCGGATCTAAAAACCTTCGAGCTTTACATGAGAAAACAGATCTCGAAATACCAAGAGCTTTTCGGAGAGGGTCTTGTTGTTTACTGGCGTGGATGCCTCAGGGGGCTACCAGTAAGCGATGGAAGCGAATTCGACGAAGATCTTAAGAAGAAGCTACTCGAAATGAGATTGTTCATATCTAAATCTGAAGAAGTCGATGAAGATCCGTTAAGGCTTGCTGAAAAATTCATTGGAGATTATATGACCAAAGATACTTTCCCATATAATCCTGAAGCTGTTAGAATCCTCAAAAACATGGGTTTTAAGGTTTTTATAAAATAAGCCCAAAGCTCTCGAAACACCGAAAAAGCTTTTTAGTCAGTAAAAGAATTATATCGTGATAAGCCTAAGCAAATTGATCAGTGGAACCTCTACAGTTTCGAAGGAACTGACTTATGGGGGAGATGAGAGCTTTATTCCAGAAAAGCTCGTGGATTTCTCTTCAAAGCAGATACCGATTGTAGTCTGGAATATCACAAACAGATGCAACCTGAATTGCGTCCATTGTTATGCGAAAGCTGGATTCAGGGCGAGAGAACTTTCAACAGAAGAGTGCAAGAAGATCATAGCGGATCTCTCTTCTTTCAAGGTTCCTTTGCTCTTGTTCAGTGGTGGAGAACCCTTGCTTCGAGAGGACATTTTTGAGCTTGCGGAATTTGCTAAAAAGAGAAAGATGAAAGTTGTGCTATCAACAAATGGCACTCTGATAAACAAGGATTCTGCAGAAGAACTAAAGGTATTCGATTACGTTGGAATAAGCTTGGACGGCATCAAAACGCATAACCTCTTCAGAGGTATAAGCGGTGCATTCGAGGCATCGGTTAATGGCCTGAAAATTGCAAACGAAGTTGTTTTAACAGGAATAAGATTCACACTAACAAAATACAACTTCCTCGAACTCCCTGATGTTGTGAAGCTGGCAAGAGATTTGGAAATACCAAGATTCTGCGTATATCATTTAGTCCCATCTGGAAAGGCTAGTTTCAAAGATGATATCGACAATCTTCTGAGAAGAAGGGCGATCGACTACCTTATTAGCGAGGCGGAAAAGGATGGAATGGAGATTCTGACGGTTGACAATCCAGCAGACGGAATCTATGTTTACCTGAAAATGAGAGACGAGAAGATACTGGACTTCCTTAAATACAGAGGCGGGGATAGCAGTGGAGTGAGGCTTGTATGCATTGATTGCGAAGGAAATGTGCATCCAAACCAGTTCTGGACAGATTACAACGCGGGAAATTTGTTGAAGCGAGATTTCGAAGATATCTGGTTAAATGATCCGCTTTTTAAAATGCTGAGAGAAAAGGAAAAATACCTTCAAGAAAAATGCGGACTTTGTAAATTCAAAAGACTGTGTGGTGGATTCAGAGTTAGAGCCTACAGAAACGGAAATCTCTGGGGATGGGACCCGAGCTGCTACATTTCTACTGCATGATAATAATGGTGGTAATAGTAGGATTTTACATGTAAAGAAAAGATTTATAAACTTTGACACACAAAAATTACCATGGAGTCGCTAGCAGAACTCAGCGAAGCGATTATCCTGGCTGTGATTGCGGTGGCTCTTATTACTGCCCACTTTGTCTTCTTAGCTTAATTTTTTAGACCGGGACAGTTTAATTGTTAATATCGCTGGATCTCGAACTCCGCAAAATCTTTCGCTATTTCCACGTTTTCAAAAACCTCTCTCGCTTCTTTGAGAAGGGACTCGGGGTCCTTAGAGTATCTCGCACTTAAGTGCGTCAAAATTAGCTTTTTAACGTTCGCTTTCTTCGCAACTTCACCAGCTTCTCTTGCTGTTGAATGACCCGTCTCGATTGCCCTCTCCTTCATGTTCTCTGAGAAGGAAGCGTCGTGGATCAGCAGATCCGCATTCATCGCAATCTCAACAGTTCTATCGCAAGGCCTCGTGTCCCCAGTGTAAACAATCTTTCTTCCTCTCTTTACCTCGCCAAGAACCATTTCTGGAGTTATCAGCTTTCCCCGCCAATAAATGCTCTCTCCGCTTTTCAACCTTGCATAGAGTGGCCCTGGTGGAATGCCGAGCGCTAAAGCCTTCTCTCTCTCGAATTTTCTCGTATTTTCCTCGATCAGAGCATAACCAACACTCGGAACTATATGCTCTGTTTTGAAAACAAGAATTTTAAAACCCCTAAATCTTATTTCCTCTCCATCTCTCGCCTTCCTGACTTCTATGGGATAATCCAGCTTGTCGTAGCCAAAGATCTCGAAGAGAGTTCTCAGCATCTCGGGATTTGGAGTGTAAAAATTCAGCCCCTTTTCTCTACCATTCAGCGAAAGAGTTTCTATCAAACCAAAAACACCGATGAAGTGATCCGTGTGCATATGAGTTATGAAAACGTTGTCAAGGTTTCTAAAGCCAAGTTTTGCTGAGATCATCTGTCTCTGTGTTCCCTCTCCGCAATCGAAAAGAAATCGATAATTAGAGTGCTGAACAAAAATCGCAGAAGTGTTTCGATCTGCAGAAGGAATAGTGCCCGCAGTGCCGAGAAAAACAACTCTAAATAGCATTAAGATTCTAAAACGATCTCGATATACACATCCCTCGGCACTTGGATCCTCATGATCTGCCTTAAAGTTCTCTCATCCGCTGCGATGTCTATGAGCCTCTTGTGAATCCTCATCTCCCAGTGATCCCACGTATTGCTCCCCTCCCCATCCGGGGCCTTTCTTGATGGGACAACAAGCCTCTTCGTTGGCAGTGGTATGGGACCGCTCATTTCGACGCCTGTTTTCATTGCAATATCTTTGATCTGAGCACAGATCTTATCGAGATCCGACGGATTCAAACTTGATAATTTTATTCTCGCTTTAGGACCTTTTATAGCCATAAAACCACCAAAAAAATTGGTTTATTTTCTTGGAGTAACATCGAGAACCATTCCCGCTCCTACAGTCATACCCATGTCTCTTATTGCAAACCTTCCGAGAGGTGGAATATCCTTGACTTTCTCGATCACCATGGGCTTCGTAGGCTCAAGCTTCACGATAGCTGCATCTCCTGTCTTCAGGAACTGTGGATTCTCCTCCTTTACCTGCCCAGTCCTCGGATCGATCTTCTTCAATAGCTGAACGAACTTGCAGGCAACCTGTGCGGTGTGTGCATGCACGACTGGGGTGTAGCCAACCGGAATAGCTGTTGGATGCTGTAATACCACGATCTGGGCGGTGAAATCCTTAACAACTGTTGGTGGATTTGTCGGATGACCAGCAACATCTCCTCTCTTCAGATCCTTCTTTGCCACGCCTCTGACATTGAATCCGATGTTGTCTCCAGGATAAGCTTCGGGGATAGCTTCATGATGCATTTCGATGCTCTTAACTTCTCCGCTGACACCAGCCGGCTCGAAAACGACTTTGTCTCCAGTTCTTAGAACTCCGCTCTCCACTCTGCCCACTGGCACAGTTCCTACACCACTGATAGAATAAACGTCCTGAATTGGAATTCTCAATGGCTTGTCTATAAGCTTCTCTGGTGGCTTCAGCATGTTAAATGCCTCAAGCAAGGTTGGCCCGTTATACCAAGGCATCTTTGGACTCTTCTTTGTTATGTTATCTCCATAATAAGACGAAGCAGGAATGAACGGGATCTCTTCGACCTTGTAGCCCACCATCCTCAAAACCTTCGCAAGAGCCTCCTTTGCAGCCTCGTATTCCTTTTTCTCATAGTTTACTCTGTCCATTTTGTTTATCAGACAGATTATCTGGTTTATTCCGAGAGTTCTTGCCAAGAAGACGTGCTCTCTTGTCTGTGGCTGGACTTTGTCCACCACATCCATCACAAGAACCGCCGCATCAGCCTGCGATGCTCCAGTGATCATGTTCTTTATGAAATCTCTGTGCCCGGGGCAGTCTACGATCGTTATATAGTATTTTTCTGTTTGGAACTTTCTGTGTGCAACGTCGATCGTTAGTCCTCTTTCTCTTTCCTCCTTGAGACCATCCATAATCCAAGCGAACTCGAATGTCGCTTTACCCTTTTCCTGCGCCTCTTTTCTGTATTTCTCTATTACATGTTCCGGAATCTCTCCCATTTCGTATAGCAGTCTCCCTATCGTTGTGCTCTTTCCGTGATCCACGTGCCCTATGAAGGCAACATTGATGTGCTCCTTCTCCTTCGGCATACTCCATCACCTACCATTTTTGATATATCCAACTTTCAAGAGTGCATATAAAGCTTTCACATATCAGATGAACATCCTCGCAATCCTCAGTGACTCGAGGATGCTCTCCTTTGCATTTCCTTCAACAACATCTTCGTGCCCGGGATAAAGATTTACCACATCCAGCTTCGAGAGCTTCTCAATTGAATCTAAAAGCAACCTGCCATTGCCACCGGGAAGATCGTATCTTCCAAAACTCCCGTAAGCAAAGACGGTGTCACCGCTAAACAGCCACTTCTTTTTTGGTTCGTAAAAACATACGCTTCCGGGTGAGTGACCGGGGGTGTGAATGACCTCAAGCTCCAATTCTCCCAGCTCGAATACTTCACCACCCCTAAGCAAGATATCCGGCTCGAATGCCTTAAAGCTCACTCCAAAGACTGAAGCGAATCTCTGCAGGCGTAAAAGCTTCATTTCTTCCTCATGAATAGCAATCTTTCCAATTCCCTTGAAATATCCGGCAGCCGCTGCATGGTCATAGTGTGAATGAGTTAGAAAGACATAATCAAGCTCTCTCGGATCTATATGCCTTTTTAAGGCCCTAAATATGAATTCAGCATCACCACCCACATCTATTATGGCCTTCTTTTCGTCCATTATAAGGTAGCAGTTCGCAGCAAGCGGAGGGGTGACGATCCTGATCACTCTCATAGGAGCTCCATGTCCTCTATATCGACGCTTTCAACGCCTTCGATCTTTCCAATTTCTTCAACAAACCGATCAGAAACTCCTTCAGTGTCTGGCATTACTGCGAGGACTAAAAGAGCCTTTAAGCCAAATGCTATCGGCTTTACCGCGACATCTCTAATTTCAACATCTTTAAAATCAAGCTTAGCAATCTTATCTTTAATTGCCTCAAGATCTACATCTAAGTCAGTTGGCATTACCCTAAGCTTTAAAAAAACCCTACCCATACTATCACCTCACGGTCCAACAAACCCACATGAGCATCGATACTTGTTAGAGAGCCTTCTGCATCTCTTACAGCGATTTATAGTTTGTCCACAATTCGGACACGGAAATGAAACGTGCTCCGCTCCGACAAGCATTGCTCCGCAACTTATGCACCGCGCAATCTCCACTCAATCACCCCCTATTAACGTGCCTTTCGCTCTTCCTCTCAATATATAATTTTTTAGCTCTTCAGGTGAGCAGACAAAAAGCTCAACATTATTTTTTTTGAGCAAAAAAGGAGTATAGCGATCAACGACTTCACCCGCTTCAAAAGCCTTTACTATCTCAAGGATCTCTCCATTCCTAAAAACGCCACCTACCGCTGTTACCTTTACAACCCTTTTCTCTCCGATCTTGCCCGCAATCCAGATTGCTATGGCATCTGAAGTTACATCCCAAGAATGCGGAAGCTCGTCGAAGTTTTTCAAAAGCCTGTAAGGTAAAACGATATATTTGCCCTTATTCTTGAAGAATTCAAAGCCTTCCGGCTCAGCTATTTCAAAGCCCGCTAACTTTCCGAATTCGTGCATGTAGTAACCATATAAGCTCATACCCAAAATTGCCATCCAGTGCGACGCCTCTTCGCTAGGATTTAATTCTCTCACAATATCTGCAAATATCCAGCCTCCGGGGATTATTTTTACATCTTCAACGTTCCTGAGTGCCTCAAAAACAATATTTAGTCTTTCTGCCACGCTCCCGCCGACCTTAACGATCATAGCTTTTTCATCTCGTAGAATTCCCACCACTTCCTAAGCTCATACTTTCCAATGATCTCGTAGCCCTGGAGACATCCATAGTCTCTCTGAACAACGAAAACATAGTCGTAGCCATTAGGACAGGAATTCGTGAATAGCAGGTTGCTGGAATACTTTTCTACCTCATGCCGAAGCACCCAAGGCAAAGGCCAGTAGTGGCCATC
This sequence comes from Archaeoglobaceae archaeon, assembly GCA_030153385.1. GTDB lineage: Archaea > Halobacteriota > Archaeoglobi > Archaeoglobales > Archaeoglobaceae > WYZ-LMO2. The sequence continues at coordinate 2,969 of JASKJN010000039.1, read as the reverse complement.
GACTGCAAATACAGCCACTTTATTTCCTTCTTCCAATAATTCTCTGATCCTCTCAGCCATGTCCACAGCACCCCACTGGGTCTGCACATATATGAGTGGCTGATCGACGACGTTGTTGTAATCAACGTAAGTGACATGCAACGCAATGATAGCGGTCGCCAGTAAGCCGAAAGAGTACACGAGCCTGAAATTTCTGTTCGAAAAAACTTCTTTTCCGACGAAAATGACTCCTATGAAGCTCAAAGGCGTTGCAAGGTGAACAACAAGCCAGGATGTTTTATAGGACATCGCATTGTAGAATATGAATGCTATGACCACCCAGCAGATTGCAAAGAGCTCGATAAAGCTCAAATTTCTGCTCTTCTTTGCAATCGCGGGAATAGAAGCGAGTGCAAGAGCGAAGGGGAGAAATTCGTATCTCAAGAGAATGTTGAAGAAGTAGTAGAGCGGTTTGTCATGAGGTGAGCTTACTCCCTGAGATAGCCAATAAGGTAAAGAGCGATCGATGAATCTCTGAACCCATTCCCAGCTGAACATGACTTCCAGCCAGTTCTTCCAGTGAATTGCGTAGACAAAGGCAGAAGAATAGAGGAATGAGCTGAATAGGATGAAAATGATGGCTGAGGGGATCAAGGCGCCGAAATTCAGACGGAGATCCTTTTTAAGAATCATGTCGATGAAAATTGCTAAGAAGAAGACAGCGAAATACTGAACCCAGTTCTCCTTTGCAGTGAAGATTATCACAAGAAAGACAGAAGTAGCTACCGCGTATAGAACATTCTTCGATTCCCTGTATCGAAGATACAGATAGATCACCGCGATGAAGCTTGAGATCACGATAACATCATCCCTCGCATACCGAGAGTAGTAGAGGATAGAGGGGGATATGAGCAGAAATAGGGCAAAGAGGTATGCGGATTTTCCAAGCCATCTGTCTAATTTTATGGCAAAGAATATACCAAGAACGCTGAACAAAGCCACTGGTAGCCTTGCTGAGAAGTCACTGTCTCCAAAAATTAAAAAGGAGAGGGATATTGCGAAGTAGAGAAATGGCCCGTGGAATGCGGGATCGTATTTGTAAGCAGGGGTCTCTATTACCTGCCTGTAGGCAAACCAGGCATGAACGCTTTCATCGTGATCTGGTGGGCGGAGATCGAGGAAAGCCAGGCGTGATCCGATTGCTATGAGAAGCAATGCTATCAGCAGTATTCTCTTCACGGACAGCGTTCAACTGAGATTTAAAAACGTTTTTTTAAGACTTGAAGCGCGCTTGAAAAGACTTATAAATACCTTTTTATACCAACTTCAGCAGTCTTGCCGGGGTTGCCGAGTCCGGCTAAGGCGGTAGACTCGAGATCTACTGGGCTCTGCCCGCGTGGGTTCAAATCCCACCCCCGGCGTGCCTTTTTATCTTCTTAAACAAAATATGGAGAAAAAGGAGAGATAATTGCCCGTTTACGGAGAAATACCGAGTTTTTCTTTAACCCTTCTCAAGACCTCTTCTTCAGAAACTTTTTCATCAAAATGTAGAATATTTCCCTTTACTCCTTCGCTTGCACAGCCTTTTTTGCAACCACTGATACAGATCAGCAAATCCGCATCGTTTGAATAAAAAATTTCGAAGTGCTTTCTAAGCACTTCCTCTACCTCTTCTCTTCTGTAAGTGACATTGCATCCCCCACAATATTTTACCGCAATCCTCATCTCAGCATTTCAGCTTGGAAAAGAACTCCTTCTCGCTAACCCCTCTTATTCGTTTGAAGTGCTCATCCTCCTTAATTCCTGCGATGACCCTTGCCATCTCTTTCTTCATTTCAAGATTGCTCCTTCTTGCGATCATGATCTTCTGCGCCTGCGGTGATCCTGCGCCGTGCATTGACTCAGGTAGCTCTGCACCGATGGATAAGTTCTCAACAAGCCTTATCATGCGCATTCTATGCTCTGTCGGTGTTTCAGCAACTCCCTTAAGATACTTCTCGATCAGCTCTCTCGTCTCGGGATTTCTGTAATCCTTCTCGGATGGCAGAGTTATCACTATTCCGCCAGTTATATCCTGAGCGATTCTCGACCATTCATATGGAAACCTCGTTATGTTTAACTTTGTAACATTTGCAAGAAGCTGATTTGGCATGTAAGCGCCAGAGGGAGTCTTGAAGCCTTCGTAGGAACAGGCAAGGGTACAGCACCAGCATGTTTCTGCAAGATGGATCATCTCGGTGATCTTGTCCACAACATGAGATGCTTTGGCAATTCCCTGCATCTCCGCGACATTCGCGGTTGCGCCGATCAGCACATCCGCAACTCCAACCTTGCAGGCTCCGTAATTCTGGCGATGGAAGGTTGCGAAGACTTCCACAAGCTCTCCTGCAAAGTCATACTCCCCACACATGAATACCCTCTCCCAGGGCACAAATACGTCGTCAAAGATCACCAAAGCCTCACCGCCCACAGTGGCGTATTTTGCATTTCCACAATCCATATCCCCGTCGAGTCTGCGAAGATCGTTCGTTTGCCTACCGAAGATCATTGTAACTCCTTCCGCATCAACGGGAACAGCAAATGCAACCGCGTAGTCCTTATCGTCAGCTTCAAGTGCTCTTGTTGGCATTGCAATTATCTCATGTGAGTTGATCGCTCCCGTGATGTGAGCCTTTGCACCGCGCACAACGATGCCATCTTCTCTTTTCTCAACCACCCTCACATACAAATCCTTATCCGCTTGCTCTTCTGGACATATTTTATGTATTCTTTCACTCTTTCGTGGTAATCCGTTCCATACTTCTTGTCAATATTGTAGCTCGTTATGTAGATCGCATTCATCGCGTCACAGCCAACACATCGCTGGAAACAGCTTCCCGTCTTCTGTCCGAGGAGCCATCTTAATGGCTGTTTCAAACTCCTTCAATGTCTCCTTCCGACTTATCCGCACAAGAGAAAAGGCAGGAAAAATAAAACTCTCTCTTTCTCCT
>JASKJN010000038.1 GCA_030153385.1 Archaeoglobaceae archaeon | reverse complement strand
CGTGTATGCTTCGTTTCATATCTGAACGTGTTAACGATCTGGTAAACTCTGAGCGGGAGATCCGCGTGGTTTCTGATCCAGAGCTTGAACATCGGATACATCGCAGTCTCGCTTGTGGGGCGTAGGGCAAGCTTTACGTCGAGCGGAGTTAATCCGCCATGAGTGATCCAGTAAACCTCGTCTTCAAAGCCCTTTATGTGCTCTCCTTCTTTTCTAAGTTCAGTTTCTGGAATCAAAGCGGGGAAGTATACTTCGCTGTGCTCTCTGTCCATGATCTCCCTAAGCTTTCCGTAGACGAGCTGTCTCAACTTGAAGCCAAATGGGAACCAGACGTAAAGCCCCTTAACCGGGTATCTTACATCCATTATTTCTGCGGTCTGGATGATCTCATGGAACCACTCGGAGAAATTCTCCTTGCTCGGTAAACTCATCGGGTTAAGTCAGTTTGCGTTATTTATCTTTATCGAGGTTTTAAAGTTTTAAAAAATTAAATGAGATAAATTAGATTTTCTCAAACTGATCCTTCGTTGCCCCGCAAACAGGGCAAACCCAGTCTTCTGGAAGCTCATCCCATTTCGTTCCTGGCGGGACGTTGCTGTCGGGATCTCCTTCTTCTTCATCGTAAATATACCCGCAAACGCTACACTGGTATTTTGCCATTCAGAACACCAATGAGTTTCTGACAAGAAAGTATATATATCTGTCGGGGTCTCTGATCAGGGGATAATATTGGCGGTGTTGATTCCTGAAAGGGAGTTGAGCTTTAGAAAAGCTTTAAGGTTAATTGTCCCCGTTCTCTACCTTTGTTTAATTTTCGACATCTTCGCAGGCTTCTTTCTTGGAAGCAATTTTGAAAAGTTTGTTGAGCAGTATCCAGCACTTTTGATCATCCTTCCAGGACTGATGGGGCTCAGAGGTAACGTTTTTGGAGCTATGGCGTCAAGACTTTCCACAGCCTTTTATCTCGGGTCTTCAGAAGCGAGTTTAAAAGATAAGTACGTGCTTGCAAACTCTCTTTTCTCTATATGGCTTGCAAGCATGCCGACGGTGATCCTGCTCATCATAGCCTTCATAAAATACTTTGACTTCGCTCAAATAGGTGAGGTTGCACAGATCGCAATAAGCTCGAGCGTAATTTCTGCAGTCATCTTATCCGTCTGCACCGCAACAATCGTAATACTTGCCTTCAAGAGAGCGATAGATCCCGACAGCATTTCAGGGCCATTCATAACATCGGTTGCGGATCTGATCACGATTCCATCTCTGATTTTTTTTATAATGCTTGCCGATATCCAAATAGGCCGGATCTTAGCCATTCTAATGCTCATTATTTTGCTCCTCTCATTCATTTATTCAGTTAGAGAGAAAAAGAACTGGAGAATCTACAAGGAGTCGCTGGCAATTATATGCTCTCTCGCTCTCATTCAAAGCATAACTGGAAATATACTCGAGGAATTCTCAGAACTCGTCTATCTTTCCATGTTCATGGGATTCGCCTATCCTGCGATCATCGACCAATTGGGGAATTATGGTTCCATCGTAGTTGCGAGGACCTCAACCGCGCTCCATCTTGGAGAAATAGAAAAGCCAGATCTGAAAACTGCTGTTGAAAATACAAAGCATATCCTCCTTACCGCTCCATTTGTTTTCCCGTTCGTTTCGATCATACCGCTCTTCTTTGCATACCGCTACTTCGGTTTTGTTTCTTTTGCTCCACTTTTCTTATTCGTTTTCTTCGTTAGCTTCATGCTAATAGTCCTTTTAGTCCTTATTCTGTCCTTTTTCATTGCAATTTTGCTTCACAGACTGAAAATAGACCCCGACAACGGCGGAATTCCGCTGATCACGACTATTGCAGACGTCATTGGCACAGTTTATGCTGTTTCCATTGCTTGGTTTTCCGTCACCTTCTGAAGTAAAGGAAAAGGATGAAGGAAACTGCTGAAATCGCGAGCATTAGTATCTGCCATAGAAGGTAATCCGGAGCGGAAGGAGCGGTCAGAGGCTTTATCTCCTTTGCGATGGTGGGGGCGGATATCTCTTCAATTTTCTTAGTAACCTGTACAATTATTGCAACAGCGGAGACAAATGACGTGCAGAGAGAGGCAATTGAGGCGATTAACTTGATCTGCATGCTCTTCAAACCCTGATCGGTGATCTTGTAGTAGACCCACTTTCCCCTTTCGACCCTCTGAACCAAGCCATTTGCCTCGAGCTTCTCGAGATGATAGCTCGCAGTTGTTTTCGAGAAGCCAAGTGCCTTCGATAGCTCTGAAATTGTGTGAGGTCTCTCCTTCAGTTTCAAGAGTATCTGCAGTCTCGTTGAAGCCAAAATCTCGATCACGTTAAGATTTTGCGCCAACTAAGATTAAGTTTTTTGTTATGTTTTATTTTATAAAATTCAGCAATCCAATTATCGGCGAGATCACGATTACTCCAGCGATGCAGATTCCTGCCAAAATCGAAATTATGGATTTTAGCTTGTTCATGTTTAGCAGAAATGCAAGGAGACATGCTGTCCAGGCACCCGTAGCTGGAAAGGGTACAGCAACGAAGAAAAAAAGTCCTATGTAGCCGTATTTCTCTATCAAATCCTTTTTCCGCCTAACTCTCATTTCAATCTTCTCGTAGAGGTTCCAGATAAAAGCAAAGTTTCTTGATAAGTTCAGGAGTTTATCGAGAGCAAAAAGCAGGAAAGGCACCGGCAGGAAGTTTCCCGCTACAGAAATTAAGTATGCCTCCACGGGATTTAAGCCAAGGTATATCGCCAAAGGAATGCCTGCTCTAAGCTCCAGAATCGGTGTTGCCGAGATTATCAGAACAGAGAGAAAGTTCATTTTCGATCCCCTTAACAATTTTATACACGAATTCATTTGCTGAGCAGTTCAAGCCGAGCTCCTTGCATTTTTCGATTATAACGCGATTTATGTAATCTATCTCAGTTCTTTCCCCTTTTTCGAGATCTTGAAGCATCGAAGATCTGTTTTTCGCTGTCAAAAGTGTTACCCTCCTAACTTCTGAAACTGCATCTATCTCATAGCCGATTTTTCTCATAAGCTCCTCTCCCTCCTTCGCGATTTGAAGTGCCAAGCTCCAAATATGCTCGTTCTCCACGATCCTTCCATTTCTCACTCTGCATATTGCTGTCAGAGGGTTTATTACAGAATTGACCACAGCTTTAGCCCAAATACGGAATTCTATGTCGTTTACAAGCTCCATATTGAGCTTTGAATCCTTTAAGATCCTAAAAGCTTCTCTGCCGAGCTCGGTATTGGGCAGGTAAATGCTTCCTTCTCCCGCATAAACGACATGCCCAAAATCCAGAAGATTTGCTCCGTAGCTCGTTACACCTCTCAAACTCTTTTTAACGTATTTCCTGAGTATGTTTTCAACTCCAATTCCGTTCTGCACCGTTAGGACGATTCCTGGATCAACTTTGCTCAAAACCTTTCCAGCCTCCTCTGTTTCGTAAGCTTTGACTGTAAAAAGAGTTAACTCTGCATTGCACGGTTTTTCAACCGCTTTAACTTTTAGCTCAGCTTTTATAAGCCCCGAAACCACAAGCCCCTTCTTAAGAGCTTCAAGCTGTTTTCCCCTCGCAACAAAAACGACATCGTAGCCCGAAAGCTGAATGAGTGCTCCGAGCAAGGAACCAAGAGCACCCGCACCCATGATCTGGATCATCAAACTCACTCTGCACAAAGAATATTAACCTAATGCAAACGGAAAACTGTGATCACGCCTTGGGAAATCGAAGGAGTCATCGATTATAGGAGATTGCTCGAGGAGTTCGGGATCAGTCCTTTCAGTGAACTGCTAAACTCGATATCAAGCCCTCACAGACTGATGCGCAGGGGAATAATCTTCGGGCACAGGGATTACTGGAGAATCATTGAGGCGATGAAAAAACGAGAGGAATTTGCAGTTATGTCGGGCTTCATGCCATCTGGTGCCATTCACTTCGGACACAAGATGACAATGGACGAGATCGTTTGGCATCAGAAGATGGGGGGAAAAGCTTTTGTTGCAATCGCAGACATGGAAGCCCACCTTGTGCGTGGTTTGAGCTACGAAAAGACGAAGCAAATAGGAATGGACTACGTGAAGAGCTTAATTGCTCTTGGACTTGAAAATGATGCTTTTATATACTTCCAGTCAAAAAATGATCTGGTAAAGGATCTTGCCTATGAGCTCTCCGCAGAAGTGAATATAAACGAGATGAGAGCGATATATGGATTCAGTGGAGATACACCGATTTCCAAAGCATTTGTTTCTCTGATTCAATCCGCTGACATTCTTCAGCCTCAGCTAAAGCGATTTGGAGGCCCTAAGGCAGTAGTTGTTCCAGTCGGGGCGGATCAGGACCCGCATTTGAGACTGACAAGGGATCTGACTGCGAGAATGAACCTCTTCTCCTTCGAAAGAATCGAAAACGGATTGAGAGTCAGAAGCAGGAAAGAGGAGATGCTTAGAGAGATTTCAGAGCTTGTCTTCGAAACGAAGATGTTTGAGGGGCATGTGGATGTTTTTGGCGAAGTTTCGGAAATTGAAAAGGCAATCAGAGAGCTTGAATTAAAGCTCGGGGGCTTTGGATTCATTCCACCCAGTTCAATATATCACAAATTCACTACTGGACTTACAGGGGGAAAGATGAGCTCGAGTAAGCCTGAAAGCTACATTTCATTGCTCGATGAGCCTGAAGTCGCGGTTAAAAAGCTAAAGAATGCATTAACCGGAGGAAGGGCTACTGCAGAGGAGCAAAAACGCCTTGGCGGTGAGCCTGAAAAGTGCGTAGTTTTTGAATTCTATGCTTACCATCTCATAGAAAACGATGAGGAGCTGAGGAGGATCATGGAAGACTGCACCTCGGGAAAAATGCTCTGCGGATCTTGCAAAAAATTCGCTTCTGAACTGCTCATCGAATTTCTGAAGGAGCATAAGGAAAAAAGGGACGAAGCAGAGGGGAAACTTGGTGATTTTAAACTGGTATTCTGAATACATGTGAACTGAAGTACGGAAACAAAAGAAATATATTCTCTACGGATGAATGGATTTCATGTCAAAAATTTTGGATTTGATGGATGGGAGGGTTCTCTTTACCCTCGTCATAGGAAACACGAAAACAGCTGAGATCCCTGGAATCACCGTTGCTGGAGCCAATATGGATCTGATAAAATACACACCACCAGCAGACTCGGAACTGCTTTACCATGGCAGATGCCTAAGCATAGACTTTATTCCAGCAACTCCGGATGGTAAGCCGACGCCTGCGCTTATATCTTACACTGCGTTAAGGCTAACAAAGATTCCACTGCTTGTTGTCGATTCTGGACTACTCGTAAAGCCGAAAATCCCGCATTTAACGCTGAGCGCACCTGTTGGCGGAAACATTGCTGTTGAGAGGGCAATGAGCTATGAAGTCGCAAAAAATGTTATCGAAAACGGTAAAATCCTTGGGGAACAACTATCAAAGCTTGCAGATCTCTTGGTCATCGGTGAGAGCATTCCTGCTGGAACAACGACTGCTGGGGCGGTATTGAAGGCTCTGGGTTTTGAGCCCAAAGTTTCTTCGAGCATGCCAACAAATCCGGTGGAGCTTAAGCGAAACGTCATTGAGCAGGCGGTTAAGCGGGTGCAGAGCAAAGATCCTATAGAGATAATCTCCGCGGTCGGCGATCCTGTTATGGCTGGAGTTGTAGGAATTCTCAGCGGTTGCAAGAGAGCTTTGCTTGCGGGTGGAACGCAAATGGTCGCAATTGCAAATTTGGCTAAGAGGATCACAGACTGCGAAATTGCGATTGCAACAACAGAGTTTGTTGCGAAGGATAAAACCGCGGATCTCTCGCTTGCCCCATGCGAGGTTTTTGTCTCGAAGATCCCGCTTGCGAATTCAAAGTATCCCGGGCTGAGAGCATACGCGGAGGGCTTTGTAAAAGAGGGTGTTGGTGCAGGGGGGCTTACATTGTTTGCTTTGAAGCGTGGAATCAGCGAAGAGAGACTTTTGGCTGAAATCGAGAGAGATTACGAGAAGATCGTTCTCAGAAAACAGTAAAAAGCTCAAAAACATTTTTAAACTAAATGGCAAATTTTTTACCATGCTAAGAATTGTTAATCTCAGCGTTGAGGTTGAGGGCAAAAGGATACTGCACAACGTGAATCTCTACATCAAAAAAGGCGAAACTTTCGCTTTATTCGGCCCTAATGGAAGTGGAAAGTCAACTCTTCTGAACGCTATCCTCGGAAATCCAGCATACAAGGTTGTGGGGGGAAGGATCATATTCAAAAAGGTTGACATAACCAATATGCCCTCTGATCAGAGAGTAAAGCTCGGTTTAGGGATGTCATTCCAGAACCCGCCAAAGATAAACGGGGTCAAGCTGATCGACATCTTACGCCACTGTGCAAAGCTGAGTGGTTTAGGCGAGGAGAGGATAATGGAGTTAGCGGAAAAGCTTAGGATGAAAGAACACCTCAACAGATCTATCAACGTCGGTTTTTCTGGAGGAGAAGTGAAGAGATCAGAGATCCTGCAACTCCTTTTAATGAATCCCGACTTCGTATTACTCGATGAACCTGACAGCGGTGTTGACCTGGAGAACATCGCGATTGTTGGATCCGCGATAAGAGATCTTTTAGAAAGGGATAAGGAGGAACGGGAGAAGGGAGGACTGATAATCACACATCAGGGGCACATCTTGGACTATGTCACGGCGGATTATGGTGTCATTCTATACAAGGGCAGAGTTGCCTGTGTTGGTGATCCGAAGGATATAATTTCGCAGATAAGGAAAAACGGTTATGAGGGGTGTATTGCGAGATGTCTGAAGGATATGGAGTAGACAGTGAAAAGCTCAAGGAAGTTGGGATCGAGCTCGATCCTACGAAGCGCTCTGGAACTTTTTTGCAAAGGGATCAGGAGCCATTGAAGTTTGCATCCTTCTACGAAGGCGTTGAAGTGATGAGTGTTAAGGATGCGATGAAAAAATACGACTGGGTTAGGGACTACTTCTGGAAAATCGTAAGAAAGGATCAGGATGAATTCACGAAAGAGGCGGACAGCGAAGAGGCGAATGGCTACTTCATAAGGGCTTTACCGAACGCAAAGGTTGAGATTCCCGTTGAGGCATGCCTTTACCTTCACAGAGTGGGGAAGCAGAAAGTTCACAATATAATAATCGCAGAGGAGAATTCAGAGATAAACATAATCACTGGCTGCACTTCAGACAGGTCAGCGGTTGGAATGCATATCGGAATTTCGGAGTTCTTTGTTAAAAGAAATGCTAAGCTCACTTTCACGATGATCCACAGCTGGCACAACAATATCGAAGTCCGTCCAAGAAGTGCGGTTATCGTTGAGGAGGGTGCGACGTTTATCAGCAACTACATTCTCCTTAATCCAGTGAAGCTTGTGCAAATGTATCCAACCGCTTACGTTGGCAGGAATGCCCGAGCGGTATTCAGCAGTGTAATTGTTGCTCTTGAAGGTGCAAACATCGATTCTGGCTCAAGAGCGGTGCTGAAGGAGCCAGGAGCAACTGCGGAGATAGTTTCAAGAACAATCAGCAGAGGAGGAAAGGTTATTGCTCGGGGACAGATCATCGGTGAAGCGGAAGGGGTAAGAGGGCATTTAGAATGCAAAGGACTCATTCTTTCTGAAAAAGGTGAGATAAACGCAATTCCCGAGTTAATAGCAAGGCATCCAAATGTTGAACTTAGCCACGAAGCTGCAATTGGAAAAATTGCAGAAGAAGAGATCTTCTACCTAATGAGTCGTGGATTGAGCAGGGATGAAGCAGTATCCGCGATCGTCCGTGGCTTCATGGAGATCGAGATCAAGGGGTTGCCAGAAGTGCTCAAATCTGCGATAGATAAGGCCATAGAGGATATGAAAAGCGCTCTATGAACACATATATCGAAATTGAATGCACAGAAGACTTAATTAAAGTTTTAAAGCCCGAAGAAAGAAACGCGATAAGCGGAGCAAAGATTTATCAATCTGAAGGAAAGCTCAAACTCGAGATCTTTGCAGATTCGATCTCGGACCTTAGGGCTGCGATCAACTCGTGGTTGAGGCTGATAAATATGTGTTTGGAAATAGAGGTGTTGGTATGAGCGAACTTCCCCCGCAGGTTCAAAATCTGGTTGCCCAGCTACAGCAGATTCAGCAACAACTTCAGCTCGTGATAAATCAGAAGGCTCAGGTTGAGGCTATGCTTGAAGAAACGAAACTGGCCTTGGAGGAATTGCAGAAAATCGGCGACGAAACTCCGATCTACAAGGCGGTTGGAAGCATTCTCGTTAAGGAAGATAAGGGCAAGGTTGTTCAGGAGTTAACGGAGAAAAAAGACAGCTTTGAGATTAGGATCAAAACTCTCGAAAGACAAGAAGAAAGGCTCAGAGAAAGATTCGCAGAACTGCAGAAGAAACTCCAGGGGTTCTTGGGTCAGTCAGGAGGTTGAAATTTTATTTTAACAAAATCTCCAGAATTTTTTCGAGAAGGGTTTTATCTAGGTTTCTGCTGATCCTCAGAAATTTACCGTTGTAGGCTATAAAGCCGTTTTCAAATCGGTATGCATTTTTAAATGGGTGTATCCTGCAACTTTTGCCTCCAATTCTATTGAGGTCCTCATTTGGAATCTCAAATTGGAGTTTTAAGGTGAAGGAAAGATCGTCGCCGACCGCTACGACTCCCTCGAATTCCTTTCTGAGAGCACTTTGAAGCTCCCATGGCTTCCACTCTTTCGAGTTTGCGATCTCGTAGAGTTTCATTATTGTTTCTTTCGTAGTTCTTTCACCTCTTCAACGATCTTCGGCAAAATTTCGCCAACTTTCCCCTTGATTATGTAGTCAGAAACACCCTCTAAAGTTAGCGGTGTCTCTTCAAAGTTTATCTCCACAACTTTCGCCCCCCTCCTTTTAGCAACTCTCGGAAGTTCTGCAGCGGGATAAACTACTGCAGAAGTTCCGCATACCAGCATTAAATCGCATTTCATGGCTTCAGCGAGGCTCAAATCGTAAACATCTGTCGGAATCTGCTCAGTGAAGTACACGACATCCATCTTCAGCGGACTCCTGCAGTTTTTGCAGATTGGCACCTTTCTTTCTTCTATCTCCTTAGCAAACTCCTGTCTTGGAAATCTGCAACCACAGTATATGCATCTCAGCTTATCTATTCCTCCGTGAAACTCAAGAACCTTTTTGCTTCCCGCCTTGCTATGCAATCCGTCGATGTTTTGGGTGATGACCGCCTTTATGATCCCCATCTCCTCAAGCTCAGCCAAGGCATAGTGTGCGGGATTTGGCTTTGCTTTTTCCAGAATTTCGTAGAATGGAGACTTAAGGACCTCTTCCCAGTATTCCTTAGGATTTCTCAAAAATTTTCCGAAAATCTCATAGGACCTCCTTTCTGCCTCGGGATCTCTTGTCCATATCCCGGAAGGACCCCTAAAGTCTGGAATTCCACTTTCGGTAGAAACTCCTGCACCCGTAAAGGCTATTGCGTAATTTGCATTTAAGAGATCCCTTGCGCACATCTTTATCAGTTCGAGTTCCATAATCAAAATAGGGCATCAAATTTATTATTCTGACGCTTAACTCAATGCGATGCTTTGCGAGAGATGTGCGGAAAAGTTAAGCTTTGAGCTTAAGGGAGAATTTGAGGCATGCCCCATCTGCTGTGGGATCTTCGAAAGGATCGATGAGATAGCACTTAAAATCTCTGAGAGGTTAAATTTCGAGTTTGAAAGCTTTCAGGTGGGTATAAAAAGCGAGGGTAGTTTCAAAGCTGTTCAGGAATTCCTTGAGCTTAAAGGAATTGAATACGATTTAAAATCGGAAATAAAAGAAGAATTGCAAGCCAAAATCAGGAATCTCACCGGAAGAAGGATATCCGTTGAGCCAGACGTTCTTATCCTTTTCAATCCAGAAGACATGAGCTTCGAGCTCTCAATAAAGCCCATATACATATACGGGAGGTATATAAAAAGGATCAGGAACATTTCACAGACAAGGTGGCTCTGCGGAAAGTGCGATGGAAAAGGTTGCGAGATTTGCAATTATACGGGGAAGAGATATCTCTACTCTGTAGAGGAGCTTATCTCAACACCCGCAATAGAGCTTTTTGAGGCAAAAGATGCTGTGCTTCACGGCTCTGGGAGAGAAGATGTTGATGCGAGAATGCTTGGAAATGGCCGTCCATTTGTTCTGGAGATCTTGGAGCCGAAGAAGAGGAGGGTAGATCTTGCTGAACTTGAAGAGAGGATCAATTCCTTCTGTGGCGGAAAGGTATCGGTAAAGGGTCTGAACTATGCAACAGCAGGCGACGTTGAGAGGGTCAAGGAGGGGAGGTTCAGAAAGGTTTACAGAGTCAAAGTTGTTTTTGACAGAGAGTTGAGCAGAGAAGAGCTTGAAAAGGCTTTAAATGAGCTTATTGGAGAGATAAGGCAGAGAACTCCAGAGAGAGTTCTGCACAGAAGGGCGGACAAACTTAGAATAAGAAGGCTTCACAGAGCTGAGATATTGGCTCATTTTGGGAAGATTGCGGTGCTAAAATTCGAAGCGGATGCGGGGCTTTACATAAAGGAGCTCGTCAGTGGAGACTGCGGGAGAACAGAGCCAAACCTTTCCAAATATTTTAAGGCATATGTTGAGAAGCTCGATGTCATCGATGTTCTGGACACGGTCGAGGAAGAGAAATTAAAAGAGCTACCAGATGATGAACCAAAACTTTGATAAATCTAAAGCTTCAGTTTCTTTGAAGCCCCGTGGGGTAGCGGTCAATCCTGCGGGACTCTGGATTCCGCGACGCCGGTTCGAATCCGGCCGGGGCTACTTTTTAATAACCTACTTTCAAAGCTGATCTGTGCTTGAAGATCTCTTCTGCCCAAAATGCAAAAGGCTGAAGAGGAGGTGTGTTTGCGGGAGTAGTGTAAGGGAGAGAAATCTGGAATTGCTTAGGAAGCAGTATAAAGAATTTCTCAGGCCAATATTCGATTGCGATGATGAAATTGTCTTCTACGAAGTTTTCCAGCCTTACAACGAATCTCCAACTGAAACTCTTGACTTTCTTCCAATTGATTTGCAGAAAGCTCTGCGGAGCAGGGGAATCGAAAAACTATATCCATTTCAAAAAAAGGCAATTGAACTTCTACTCGAAGGAAAAAACGTGGTAATAACCGCTCCAACTGGATTCGGGAAAACTGAAGCTTTTACAATTCCTATGCTCGAAAAAGCTAAGAAAGGAAAGGCAATGGTTTTTTATCCAACAAAGGCGCTTGCAAAGGATCAGGAGCTGAAGATAAAGCAATATGCTGAAAGCCTTGGACTGAAAGCAGTCAGATTCGACGGGGATTCGAGTTTTGAGGAAAGAAGGGCAGTGTTTAGCGGTTCAGCGGACATACTGCTTACGAACCCTGACATGGTAGACTACCACCTGAGAAACACTCCAGCATTTCGTTCAATTGCAACTGAAGTTGTATTCATCGCAATTGACGAGCTTCACGTCTACACCGGCTTTTTTGGCTCGAACATGCACTACCTAATAAAGAGGCTTTCAAGATTTTCAGACTTTCAAATCGCATGTTCTTCAGCAACGCTTTCAAATGCCAAAGAGTTTGCGGAAGAGCTGTTTGATAGAGAATTTGTTCATGTGCACGGAGAGCACAGAAAGACTCCTCTGAACTTCGTGATGAGGGAGTGCAAGAGCATTTACTCCGCAATACTCGAGATCGTCAAGGCGTATTTGGATAAGAAGATCCTGATCTTCGGAAACAGCTACAAATCCGTGGAGACTATCAACTGGATGCTTAGAAAGTCGGGAATAAAGTCTGCGGTTCACAAAGGGGGTTTGACAAAGGATGCGAGAGAGAACGTTGAAAGAGATTTCAGGGAAGGAAAGTTGAGAGTTGTTGTGGCGACACCAACTCTTGAGCTTGGAATAGACATTGGCGATGTTGACATGGTTCTCTCAGAGCTCGTCCCCTACGCTCAATTTCTGCAAAGAATCGGAAGAGCTGGGAGGAAGGGTCAGGAGAGTATCGGAGTACTCATGCTCCGATTGGACGATCCAATCTCGACCTTTTACAAGAAAAATCCCAGAGATTACTTCCTGAATGAAGCAAACGGGTATGTCGAGAAGAGAAACGAAGAGGTAATGCGTTTTCAAACACTTTCCATGATAATTGAAAAGCCAACTAAGCCAGATGAAATAGATCCAGCAATTCTGCAAATCTTGGTTTCTGAAGGCTATGTAAATCCCGGAAAATTCCTGTCAGTCACCGAAAAAGGCTTTAATTTCATTAAAAAATTCTCAATGCGTGGTGTTGGCGAAAAAGTGAAAATGCTATGTGAGGGAAGAGAAATCGGAGATAGAGTTTTGCCGATAGCGATCAGGGAGCTTTACCCGAATGCCCTGCTAATTCACGATGGAAGAAAATATAGAGTTAAAGAGCTGGACTTGGAAGGGCTTTATGCTGAACTCGAGCCATTTGAAAGCGATGAGATCACGGATCCCCTATATACCTCGATTCCTAGGATAATCAGCGTCGAAGAAAGCATTGAAGAGCCTGTAGAAGCAGTCTATGCAACTTTTGAGATAGAGATCTCGGTATATGGATATTTAAAGAGGGATCTGTTCAGAGAGAAGAAAAGCACTCACTATCTGGATAACGCAGTTAACTATGCTTACAGAACCAAAGGCTTTGTCTTTTCATGCCCTTTTCCCAGTTTCAGAGATCAAGAAGACTTCTATGCTGGAAGCTTTCACGCTGTTGAGCATGTCTTAATCGAGTCCACAAATGCTCTCACAGGTGGTGGAAGCAGGGAGATGGGAGGAATATCTACTCCCGAGGGAGATATATTTGTTTATGATGCCACAATCGGAGGCAATGGGCTTAGCAAACTTCTTTTCAGAAGGCTTAAGAAGGGTTTTGAGATAGCACTTAAGATTCTCGAAAACTGCGAATGCAAAAACGTTGACGGATGCCCGAGATGCACTTACAGCTATCAATGCGGAAACAACAACAAACCGCTTAACAAGGAAGGGGCCAAAGAAGTGATAAGGCTCATTCTTAGCGGAAACAGAAGGAAAATAAATTTAGAAAAATATGTGGAAAGTGCTGATTTCCGCTACTTTCCCTAATGCTCTGCGATCGCCATTCCTGTAGTATCCCTAAATTATTTCACTACTAAACACCCACTTCATGTGAGAAAACTAACGAACAAAAAGATCAGGTGGATAATCAGACAGCTTGACAAGGG
>JASKJN010000037.1 GCA_030153385.1 Archaeoglobaceae archaeon | reverse complement strand
GGGGGCGACGAATGACAGCATGATGTACTATGGCAGTGTATTTTTGACTGTAAAGAAATACGACGAGATTCTGAAGAATGTCCCGAGCAACACGAGCAAAGACTACGGAAAACCCTTCTACGAGATATTCAAAGCTGCAAACTACGACTTCTACAAGATCGACCCCAATCTGTTTGCTCCCGCTCAGATAGCGGTAAACGATCTCTCCACTGGCAAGACTTACGTTCACGGAAAGCTGAACGCGGACGTTCTCTTCCAGTCATATCAAATCGTTCTCTAATTTTTGATGAGATGGCAGGACTTTGAGATAGAGGTAAGAAGGATCTGCGAAGAGCACGGATTCAAGACCTCATTTCACCATTTTTTCAAAGATGAATTTGGAAGAGCGGAAATCGATGTAGTGGCGGAGAGGGGAAGCATAATTCTTTGCTTGGACGCAAAACTGTATTCAGGGCATCGCTATAGAGTATCGAATTTGAAAAAAGAAGCGGAAAAGCATTCAGAGCGGTGCAAGCGTTTTTCGAAGTTATTGGGGAAGAGAGCTGTGCCTGTGATAATTTCATTTATAGATGACGCGATTTACTTTCACAGCGGTTGTATAATCGTCCCATTCGACTCTCTGAACTATTTTCTGACTGAAATTTACTATTACTTGGCGGAATTTGGCTATCTTTAAAAATTAAAGACTCAAAAAGTATTCATGAACCTTTGTTGATGAAAGCTCGGGATGAAAAGCCAGACCAAGAATTTTCCCCTGCTTTACAGCGACGATCCGGTCTTCAAATTTTGCAAGTATCTCCACTTCTTTACCAACGCTTTCAATGAGCGGAGCCCTTATAAAAACACCATCGATTTCGCCAACGTATTTCATCTGAAGCTTTGTCTGAAAACTCTCTCTTTGCCTTCCAAATGCATTTCTCTTCACCTTTACATCCAGCAATCCCAAAAGCTTAGTCTTAGTCCTTTCAACCTGTTCATCACCCTCTTTTGCAAGAACGATCAGCCCCGCACACGTGCCCATGATCCGTTTTCCTTCCCTCGCGGATTCGATGATTTCTTCAGCAATTGAATCTCTGGATATCAGCTTGCTTATCGTTGTGCTCTCACCTCCCGGAATAATTATTGCGTCGCATTCCGGGATTATTCCGGGCTCTCTGACAGCGAGCACCTCGCCCTGAATGCCTAAGTTCTTCATCGATTTTTCCGTCGCTACGATATGCTCCTCAACGTCTCCCTGAACTCCAACAACCGCAACCTTCATGCTCCGCGAGTCTGTAAAAGCTCTCCTTCCGCTAACTTTGATACCTCTAACCCTTTCATTGCCTCTCCAAGCTCCTTTGAGACTTCAGCAACAACTTCAGGCTGATCGTAGTGCTCAACAGCTTCAACTATTGCTCTTGCAAACTTTTCTGGATTGGATGATTTGAAGATCCCAGATCCGACAAAAACACCGTCCGCTCCGAGCTGCATCATTAAAGCTGCATCCGCCGGCGTTGCAATGCCACCAGCTGCGAAGTTTACAACAGGCAATCTTCCGAGATCTCTTATCTCAAGCAGAATCTCATTTATTCCTTCAACGATCTCGGCCAGCGTGAAATTCTCGTAAACGATTTCATTTTCCAAAACAACCCCCATTTCTTCCTTTACGAGTCTGGAGAGCTCAGCATATCTTGAAGCATATTTTACCGCAACCTCATATATTTTTTCATCGGGGATCTTTTTAAGTGTATATATCGCCTGATTTATTAGTCGCATGTGCTTCACAGCTTCCACAACATTTCCAGTCCCCGCTTCCCCCTTTGTTCTGATCATTGCAGCCCCTTCCCAGATCCTTCTCACAGCTTCTCCAAGGCTTCTTGCTCCGCAAACGAATGGCACTACAAAGTTTTTCTTGTAAATGTGGAAAAAGGTGTCTGCAGGTGTTAAAACTTCGCTCTCATCGATCATGTCAACTCCCAAAGCCTCCAAGGCCCTTGCCTCTGCTATGTGTCCAATTCTGCACTTTGCCATCACTGGGATCGTGACAGCATCCATTATCTCTTCTATCTTCTTCGGATCCGCCATCCTTGCAACCCCTCCACTTGCTCTGATGTCTGCGGGAACTTTGTGCAAGGCCATAACTGCTACCGCACCGGCTTCTTCTGCTATGACTGCCTGCTCTGCGTTCGTCACGTCCATTATTACTCCTCCTTTCTGCATCTTTGCAAATCCTCTCTTAACGAGCTCTGTGCCAAATCGGAGCTTTTCGAGATCGAACCTCATCAGAAATAATTTGTTCTTAATGCATATAAAATTAGCCACAGGGGAAAAGAACAATTTATAGTTATATAAAAAGCTTTTTAAGGAAGTTTAGGAAAATCTACCCGTGCAAGAAGCTCTCCACACCGCCCTATCGAAAGTGTGCAAGGTTGAAACTCACCCCGGAATCATGCAAATATATCGTTATGACTTTTTAACCATTCCCAAGCGACTTTCAAGGTTTATAAAAAACCCAATCTGTGTTGTCCAGCCCAAAAACGATGAAGAAGTGATGAAAATTCTTGAGATCTCGGAGAGATTTAATATCCCGATAATACCGCGCGGTTCAGGAACTACTGGCTACGGAGGATGCGTTCCGCTGAAAGAGTCGATAGTAGTCGACATGAAACACATGTCCAATTACAGCTTTCAGAATGACTCAGTGGTAGCAGAGAGCGGGGCAATATGGTGGGAGGTTGAGAAGTCCGCAAGAAAACAGGGGAAATCTCTGAGAGTTTATCCTTCGAGTGCAACTGTATCCACGGTTGGTGGATGGATCGCTCAAAATGGCTACGGAATTGGAAGTTTAAAGTATGGGAGCATAGGAGACAACGTAGAGTGGCTGGAAGTTGCAGATTTCAACGGATTCAAGATTGTTAAAGGTGAAAAGCTAAAATACTACATTGGAGCGTTTGGAACAACTGGGATAATAATCAGGGCTTGTTTAAGGCTCAGAGAAAACACTGGGATCAGATGCGAATCATTCCAGTGTAGTTTCGAAGACGCAATTAAAAAAATTGAGGGCGGATATCATGCGAATTTCAAAGATGGAAGATACATGCAACTCGAAAATGCGGGAGATAGGGATACGCTATTAGTCACCTATGAAGGGGAAGGAGAGAGTTCTGAACTGGGCAAAAGATTATGGGAAAAGAGGTTGTATCCATTGAGAGCCCTGACTGCCGACAGAATTTACTCTGAGGCAATTGTCCCATACGAAAAGGCAGTTGAATTTTACAGGCGGACAAGAGGGCTCTCTATAGGTGTGGAGGTTGTTTTTGCTCGTGATTCGGTCATCTTTCTGGGTCTTTTTGGTAGAGGATTGAAGCCTTATCTCAAGGCCTTAAAGTTTGTGAAGATCGCAGAAGAACTCGGTGGAAGTGTATACACGACTGGACTCCTTTTTCCGCATAAGAACAAGTTTAAGAGGGATTTTCAGGATTACAAGAGAAAAGTTGACCCGAATAACCTTCTGAATCCGAAAAAAGGCTCTTTTGAAAATGCCTTCTCCAGAATTATGAAGATAGGGGAGAGATTTTTATGGGTGGTGTAAGTATCTGGGATTGCATAAAATGCGGACTCTGCAACATCTGCCCCGTTTTTCGAGCGGAAAAGCTTGAGTCGGTCTCGCCACGAGGAAGGCTAATATTATTGAAAGAAATAAAAAAAGGTTCTATAAAATTGGATGTTCGAATTGTTAAGGATATTTACAAGTGTTCAGTCTGCGGAATATGCAGTGTTGTTTGTCCAGCAAATTTGGATCTGGTGAAGCTGTGGGAAGAGATTCGGGAAAAGCTCGTGGAAAGGAAGATTGCGCCACTGCCACGCCATAAGAAGGCGGGTGATATAACATATAGAGATTTCAATCCTTACGGTGGAGACCAGCAGAAAAGATCTGAGTGGCTCGATTTTAGCGTTGGAAAGTCGAAAACACTTTATTTTGCGGGTTGTACTGCGAGTTTCAAGTCTCACAACATAGCCAAATCGACTGCAAAAGCATTGAAAAATCTGGGAGTGGAATTTACGGTTTTGGGTCCGCAAGAGTTTTGCTGTGGTTCCCCCTTTCTGAGAACGGGACAGAAAGACTTGGCAAGGATGCTCTTCAAGAAAAACATAAGGGTATGGCAGAAAGAGGGAATCGAGGAGATAATAACCTCCTGTCCCGGTTGCTATAAGACGATAAAGGAAGACTATCCAAAGTTTGCAAAGGAAACCAAAATCGATTTTAACATCGAAGTCAAGCATGTTTCGACCGTTTTTTCAGAGCTGATGACTAAGGAAGGAAATTTGGATCTCGTTGCAACCTATCACGATCCATGCCACCTTGGGAGGCATATGGGGATTTACGAGGAACCGAGGCAGGTGATAAGAAAGGCGGGAGTGAAGCTGATAGAGATGGAGAGGAATCGAAACTTCGCTTTGTGCTGTGGAGCTGGTGGTGGTTTGAGAACGCAGTTTAAGGAAATAGCTATTGCGATTGCCGAAGAAAGGATCAGAGAGGCTTTAGAAACTGGGGCGAATCTGATAATAACTTCCTGTCCATTCTGCGAGTATAACCTTTCAAGAGTTGGTGGAAGCAGGATTAAGGTTTTGGACCTATCCGAGATAGCAGAAAGGACAGTCTCTCCTTAATCGTTTGTCTTCTGCCATCGTAAATGGCGTTCAGTATCGATTCCTTATTCGGGGCTTCGAGGTAGTTGATCACGATTCCCACATCACTTGCTCTGTGAGCATCGCTCCCTCCAATCCCTTTTTTGTTGTATCTTTTCGCATATCTCTTGGCAAGGAAGTTAAAATAACTTTTGGCGTTAAAGACTTCAACGCAATCAACGAATCTGAAATCTCCTCTTCGTATAGTTCCATTTCGTAAGAAGTCAAATGGATGTGCAAGAACTGTGAGTCCCTTAAGCCCTCTCACCTCCTCGCACGTCTCCCTCATTCCAAGACCTTTTTCTATACTCTTTGAAACACCATAGGCAAGCAGATGACCACTCCTCGTGGAGATCTCGATTCCAGGGATAACGACCAAGGGAAGCTTTTCTGCAGAAACGATTTCCATTGCGCTTAGGGAACCATCAACAGTGTCATGGTCCGTAATCGAGAGCACATCGATCCTCTTTTCGATCGCGCTCATTAGAATTCTCTTAACGCTATCCCTCCCATCGCTATAATTGGAGTGAACATGAAGTTCCGCTCTGAGCATTTTACCATCTTATCTCGACTTCCTCAATTCTGAAGTTTGGCTTTACAAAGGACTCTTCCAAGGGTGTGATATAGCCATGTTTTAGCATTAGAAGCCCTGTGTATGCTATCATCGCCCCGTTATCCCCCATGAGCTCAGCTGGTGGAGTGTAAAGCTTGGCTCCGCGATCTTCGCACATAACGCGAAGCATAACTTGGAGCCTTTTGTTAACCCCAACTCCACCCACTAATAGAACTTCATCGTAGCCCAAATAGGCAAGGGCTCTCTCAGTTACTTCTGTGAGCATGGCAAAAGCGGTTTCTTGAAAGCTAAAAGCTATGTCCTCTAGTCTTGCCTTTCCCTTAAGCCTCTGGGCTGCAGTTACCATGCCACTGAATGAGAAATCCATTCCCTTAACGACATAGGGTAGTGGATAGTATTTCTGGCCATCTTCTGCAAGCTTCTCTATTTTCGGTCCTCCGGGATGTGAAAGTCCGAAATACCTTGCAAGCTTGTCTATCGCATTTCCAATGCCAATGTCCAGCGTTTCTCCAAAAACTCTGTAGCGATTTCCGCGCCTTGCAATTATCTGGCTGTTTCCACCGCTAACGTATAGGGTGACTGGATTCTTTGCGTTTGTCTTCCATCTGCCAACTTCCACATGAGCGAGGCAGTGATTTACCCCGATCAATGGTTTTTTTAGCTTAAGCGATAAAAGTCTTGCTGCGGTCCCAACAACCCTGAGACATGGACCCAAACCAGGGCCCTGAGAGAAGGCGACAGCGTCAATATTTTCTTTCGGAAATCTATCAAAAATGGCTTTTAGAAGAGAGGGCATTTTTTCAGCATGATGCTGTGATGCCTCTCTTGGATGAATTCCGCCCTCTTTCGGAGTGTAAGGATCGCTTACTGCAACAATTACCTCATTCTCATTTACAACCGATATGCTAAGATTCCAGGCGGTGCCCTCGATTCCAAGAACATTCATTTCTTTTTGAACTCAGTGTATCCGCACTTTCCGCAGGTGAAACGATCTTTGTGCTCCGCCAAGAAAACTCCATCGCCACATCGAGGGCAGAATCTTCTTTTTCTTACGACTTTCTCTCCCTTTATCTCGTAAAATCTGCTTACAACTTCAGGCATTTCATCCCTCCTGCTTCGCAACCTCTTCTTTCTTCTCTGCCTTTAACTCGGGGAAGTTTCTCTCAAGTATGTGTCTGTCTTCAATTTCCTTCATATCTTTTTCAGAATCGTAGATCTTTGCATAAATCCTTGCCTCTCTTTTGCCGAACTCATTTTTTATGTAATCAAGCACAACTCTGCTGGGCTCAGCATTCATCATTCCAGCGACCTTTTCCCTGATCTCCGCTCTCGAAGGTGTTTTTCCGTTAAAGCTAACTCTCAGGTGCAGTTCTCTTCTTTTCAGCAGTGGATTGGATCTTTCAGACTCCACCTTGATCTCCAATCAGACCACCTCCAACTTTCTCAGCTCTTCGCTCTTCTCAACTACTTCCATCTGCTTAAGAAGTTTGAGTATTAGAAACTTTTTTTCCCGATCTATCATAAAAGCAACAACACCCTCCTTAGGCTGGCCATAAAGGATTAGAGAACCCGGGGGCATGAAGATGCCAAGAGGCATTACCGCCAAGTCTTCTTCACCCATTACAAAGATAAGAGTTCTCTTCCCGTTCTCAGCATTTTTAACTGCCTTTTCGATCGCAATCACAAGCTCAGAAGTTATGAAGCCTGCAGGATTATTAGCTTCAATTCTCTCGTAATCTTCGGGAATATCAAGCTCCAGATTCTTTTCCCTAAGCGTTTTACCATCTACTATAACTATTTGCGGAAAAATTCCAACCTTGAAGGCGCAATAAGCGACGAAGTCTCCAACCACAGCAACGAGTTTGGCATCACGTATCTCAGATACCTTTTCAAGAACTCTCTCTCCATCCTTGTATAGCTTTCCGTATGGCTTTGCGAGCTCTGTTCTAAGCTTCTCTGGCAGTCTCAGCATCACTCTACCCTCAGAGCATATTTACCGGGATTCTTTACTCCAATCATCTTTGCGATCTCGCTTTTCTCTGGATCGAGGATGATTACGTAGCCATACCACTCCTTTGTAAGATCCGAAGACCCACAGTTCTTGCAGATTATCGCATCAACATTTATATACTTGCAGTTTCTGCATGCCAGTTCAGCCAACCTTTTCACCCCCTGACTTTGCAATTTCTTCCTCAAGCCACTTTAGAGCACCAAGCCATGGCTGGCGCATTGTAAGCCCGATCCTACTCTTCTCTGGTTCTCTTTCTTTCAGGCTTAGAGAAACGATCCTTGCCCTGACAAAGTCTCCCTCTGCTATCGCCTTTTTAGTTTCCCTTCCCACAAGACGCTTATTCTTTTCGTCGAATACCATGTAATCATCCGTGATCTGGCTTGTGTGAAGAAGGGCATCGAAAGGCCCTATGGAGACAAAGCATCCGAATTCAACCACTTCAACAACTTCTCCCTCAACCACTTCCTGAAGAATTGGCTTGAAGCAGATTGCATTGAAGACAACATCAAAATAGATCGCACCGTCTCCCTCAATGATCTTTCCCTCCCCAATCTCCTCTATGCTCTCAATACCGATAATCATACCATATTCCCTATCCAGTCTGCCTTCAAACTGTTCCCAGAGCAGAAATTCGATCGTCTCCTCCAAATCTTCCCCGATTTTTGCAGCGGGGACTCTGACGGTGTCACGCAATTTTATTCGAGCATACATAACGCATGGGCTAATTGCTGGAGAAATATAAATTTAACTTCTCCAGTATTCTATTTTTCAAATCCGCAGGTAAATAGTCTAAAACCGTTCCTTTCGCTGAGAATATCTGCATGTGATCCACGATCCTCCTGAATTCGCCTCCAGCAATAGCATTTGCAATCACACAAGCTCCTTGTGCGGACTGCTTGCCAATTCCAAAACCCTTGAGAATCCTCGTATCGTATTCTTCAGCTATCCTTCTTTCCAGCTCTTTGGCGAATTTACCGGAAAGAAGACAAAATTCAGCCTTTCCTATACTGACCTCAACAGCCTTCAGGCCTTTCATAACGAATTCTGCAAGTATCTCAACCGCATTTCCGCCGTGTTCTTCAACGAAGCTCTTGACTCCAAATGAAAAGATCAAGCTCTTAGGAAAATTTCCAAGTAAATAAGCGAGTTCTGCGTCGAGTGAGCCGATGGAGCTGTAGCCAGGAAAACCCGAAGTTCCCCCTATACCATCGACTATCCTTCCATTTTTCACAGCTAAAAAAGAGCTGAATCCATAACCAACTTCTGCAAGGATAAAATTTTGTTTTTCAGCTTCAATCTCCTCCGAAAGCTCTAACACTGCTAAAACCGCTGAGCAAAGTTTGTCAGATGTACCCATGTCAATCTTGTTGAACTTCCTCCAAGCTGGAACCGTTAGTAAGTGGATTACGCCAGGGATGGTGTAGAAATTCATCTTCTTCTTTCTTATGATTTCAATAACCGACCTGAGCCCTATGCTCTTCTCTTTATCTAGATTAAGAGTCATCAGTAAGATCTCCTTTTCTGAAAGCTGAGAAAACTTCTTTATCGGTAAACCGTAGCCCGAAAGACCTGCGTATACGTCAGCCTCATACGACTCTACAGCCTCAACAAACGACTCAGGGTCTTCTCTCACCACTTTGCTCTCAAAGCTTTCAGCGAAAAAATCTCCCTTCTTTATTGCAAAGATCTCATATGAATTCGTTCCAGCATCCACTCCAACAGCATTCACCACGGATTTCCCTCCAGAAGACTCTTTATTTTGTCCGTCGTTGCTCTCATTACTCTCTCAAACCTCGCTTCAATCTTATCTCCCTTTTTTCTTCTATCAGTCTCTCTAAGAGTTATACCAAGCAGTTTCATATGCATTTTGAAAAGCTCAAGGACCTCTTCGCTTGAAAAGATGAGCCTAACCTCTTCCGTAACCTCCTTTCCCTCACTAACTCTGCTGATGCTCTCGATTGCAGAACTTAAAATCGCCTTTCCAAGGCGATAAGCTCTCTCATCCAAGCTGTCCCTGAACTCAAATCCCTGAAAAGCCTCTCTTATGATCCTCGCCAACATAAAATCTCTTCCATATTCTTCGAAGTTTCTGAATGCATAGCTCAGATCTCCGCAGTTAGAAAAGCTTGTTGTGTACTTCAGGGGTGGCAGAAGCATTTGAATTTCTTTAAATACTATTCCCTCTCTTCCTCTCTCGTTTAGGTCTTCTAAGACCTTTTTTATACTTTCAGTGTCATTAGCGGAAGTCTCCAGAAGTATTTCTACCATTTTGATCCCATATCTCTCCGCTATCTCCTTTTTTTCATGAATGCTCAAAGGTCTGTTGCTCCTGCACTCGCGAATGTCGAATAGATAAAAATCGAGCCCGTCAATTCCGTAATAATCGGGAACGTAGGGAGAAGCGTTTCCAACAGCTTCACAGCAGAGCATGTGTTCTGGAAACTCCTTAAAAAAATCCATCGGTATTTTTTCTCTCGCCATTTCAGTTGTGTATGGGCAAATCAGTCCCCTTCGAGTTATTGCATAAATCTCTTCACCTATTTTCGCAATTCTGACATTGTATCCATTCATTTTTTCTTCCAAAGCAATCCTTTTGTCTCCAAAATGCTTTTTCAGCCCAGATTCCAAATAAAGAATCCGCCTGATCTTCGGGAAACCCCTGAGCACTTTGACTCCGTGCTTGCTCTTAACAATTACCGTTCCCTCCTCAAAGATTCCAAACTTCTTCTCGAGTCTGAAGGCATCTATAATATCACTGAAAAAGGGATGCTTTAAAAAGGCTCTTTTCAGTATTCCTCTCTCCTCTAACCTTTCCGTTGAAAACTTGGAGAGGTTTAAAGCTTCCGAAACGAAATTCATGAGTGCTGGTATAGAAACTTTACAAGATCTCTCTCCGTTAATATGCCCTCTAATTTTCCATTTTCGACAATTAGAACCTCGCCATGTCCTTTTTCGATCAGCTCCGAGACGATCTGAGATATTAAAGCATCCTTTGGAAACATCGGGATCTCCTTATACATCAGCAGATCGCTGTTGCCGAGTATTACTGTTACGGGTTTCTTTATAGCCTCGCTAATATCTCCCGATTCGAGCATTTTGAATGCCTCTCCTTTTCCAAAATAGTTGAGGATCTCTCTCGCGGTTATCAAGCCTAAAAGAACACCATCTTCTATGACAGGTAATCTTCTGAACCTCTTCGAGATCATGGTCTTCATTGCGGTCTCGATGGTATCTTTGGGCCTTAGAGTGACAACTTTTTTCGTCATGATATCTTCAGCGATGCCATCGATCTTCTTTTCACTCGCCAGATATTCCAGTATGTCTCTTTCTGTTACTATACCAACAACAACCTCCTCCTCGTTAACGATCGGGCACCCTCCAACTCTTTTCTCGAACATCAACTCAACAGCAGTCTCCACAGAGTCTTTGGCTGAGAGGGCTATAACATTCCTCTCCATGATCTCCTTGATCTCAGCATTAACCGCAACTGAAAGATTCCCATTATGGCGATTTCTGACAATTCCGTGCTTGTCTCCACCACCAAAAAAGTTTATGAAGTCTGTAGCGGTTACTATCCCCTTCAACTTCTTCGTCCCGGCATCCGTGATCGGAACCCTTCTAAAGTTATTCTTGAGTATAAACTTCAGAGCATTCATTATCGTTGAAGTCTGAGGGAGAGTCTGAACATCTGCAGTCGCTATCTCCATTATATTCATTTCATTTCACCTTTCCCGTTCTGCACAGTATTCGCAGAGATTTAGACCCTCAACCTCATAGAGAGTGTCCACATATTTTCCGCATCTCTCACAGATTCCACTCCCTCTTTCTTCGGAAAAACCAGAAGAATGCTCAGTAATAAGAGACGCTAATTCTCCGAGATCGAGGGATATGCTTAAAATATCGTTGTCAGTTATTATTCCAATCAGTTCTCCACTGTCGTTAACAACTGGCAACCGCCTTATCCCCTTCTTTTTCATTATATCTGCAGCTTCACGAACGCTCGTAGTAGGCTTAATCGTGATCAGAGGAGAGCTCATAACCTCCCTAACCATTACAGATGCGGGTGTCCTGTTCTTTGCAACAACCTTCACTATCAGGTCTTTCTCAGTAACGATCCCCACGGGCTTCTTTCCATCCACTATCACTGCGCTCCCGACACCGTATTCCATCATCTTCTTGGCGATCGAATGAACATTCTCGTCTATATTGGCCTTGCAGACATCCCTTGTCATTATTTCTTTCACTGGTATATCTGAGTACATGATCCTCACCTTTACAATCTTCGTTTGATGGATTTTAAGTTTTTTGTTATGGTAATCACGCAAAAATAATTTATGCAAACCTATTACCAAAATTTATGAGACTATCTGGATTCTATAAGCTCAGTGTAGAGGAAAGACTGCGGAAGGTGGCTGAAATCGCGAATTTAAGCCAAGAAGAGATCGAGGCGATCATATCTTCTGGAGGTCTACCCTTAGAGGTTGCGGATCAACTTTCTAATTGATGGAAGAGATTATCTGATCCCGATGGTAATCGAAGAACCGAGTGTGGTGGCCGCAGCGAGCAACGCAGCAAAGATGGCAAGAGAAGGTGGAGGATTTACAACGGACTTCACTGCTCCGATCATGATCGGTCAGATCCAGATCGTCGATGTCAGAAACCCTGAGAGTGCAAGATTTGAAATCCTCCGAAATAAGGCTGAGATCATCGAGAAGGCAAATGAGTGCGATCCGGTTCTTTTGAAGCTTGGTGGAGGCTGTAAGGACATCGAAGTCAGGATTATCGAATCTATGTTTGGCAAAATGGTAGTGGTCCACCTTCTTGTAGACGTGAGAGATGCGATGGGAGCGAATGCTGTCAATACGATGTGCGAAAAGGTCGCTCCTATTGTTGGAAGACTTGCGGAAGGCAGACCACTTTTAAGAATTCTCTCAAATCTTGCGGTTTACAGAATTGCAAGGGCTAAAGCGGTTTTCAAAAAGACCGCCATAGGGGGCGAGGAAGTCGTGGATGGAGTTATGAAGGCCTATGCATTTGCAGAAGCGGATCCATTCAGATGCGCTACTCATAATAAGGGAATAATGAACGGAATTTCCGCTTTGATGATCGCAACAGGAAACGACTTCAGAGCGGTGGAAGCGGGAGCACACGGTTATGCTGCAATTAGGGGCTACAAACCGCTGACTAAGTACGAAGTCGATGAAAAGGGCGATCTCGTAGGCACGATCGAGGTTCCGATCACCGCTGGCATCGTAGGCGGTGCAACACAGGTGAATCCATTGGCAAAGATCTGTCTGAAAATTTTAGGAGTTAAGAGCTCTGAAGAGCTTTCAAGAGTTGCTGCAGCCCTTGGACTTGCCCAAAACTTTGCTGCTCTGCGTGCATTGGCTACAGAGGGAATACAGAGGGGTCACATGGAATTGCATGCGAGAAACATCGCAATAATGGCGGGAGCGGAGGGTAGCGAGATCGACAAGGTCGCGGAGCTGATGGTGAGAGAAGGGAAAATAAGGATAGATTATGCAAGGGAGATACTTTCAAAGCTCAGGGGAGGGTGATATCAACGTCTCTTAGAGTTGAACAGCCAACCGCCATTTCAGCCAATTTTTTTCTCAGCTTTTCTGAAGCCCTTCCATGGTAGAATATAACGTGCTCCGCTCTGCAGTGCTCGATCATCGAAATTATACCTCTGTAATCCATGTGGTCGCTTATAACGATCCTTGGATGCCTGTAGTATCTTTGCGCAGTCAAAATATAGCCATCGCTCAGATTTCTTGGTGAGACTATTCGAGCACCGGAATCCCCTACTTCTATTCCGAGAGAAGAGCAGATCTTCCTTATCTTCTCCTCTGCAGTGAACTCAAAACCCTCCCTGTTCAGCATCTCTGCAACTCTTTGGGCTTTTCCAACCGGATACGCACCAAGTGTCGCTTTGCTTTTGGCGACACTTATCAGCTTTTCAATTTCGTCTTCAAAAACAAAAGAAGGATGGCCATAGGTTGCTTCAGTTATCAGAACCCTGCATTTCGGAAGTTTCTTCCAGTCCTTGACATCTCCAGTTATTAGAACATCTGCTTCCCTTAAATAAAAAGCGGTAGCACCGTGCATGTGTCCTGTAGGAAATGTCTCGATCTTAACCCCGTTAAGCTTCAATGTATCTCCAACTTTGAAGGTCTTGCCTGAAAACTTCTTCCCAGTTATGGTCTCGAGGATCTTTGCTGTTTCAACACTCGCCAAGGCATTTGGATTCTGCAGATTTAAATGCCCGTAATGGTCGGAGTGGGCATGGGTTATTAAGTTCAGGCCTTCTCCTGGCTTTGTGTCGATGTGAAAGTCCGAACCGCCAAATCTTAATGAGATATGAGGGAACGAGTTTTTTCTATAGACTAGGAAACCGTAGTTTTCCGCGATCTCAAGCGAATTCATGAAGAAAATCTGGCAGAGTATTTATAATCCTTGCTTTTACTTCATCCGAATGGATGTCCTCAGCTCATTGCTCCTGCTCACAGCAGGAATAATCGCGGGAACCTTTGGAGGCCTTCTTGGGGTAGGTGGTGGGTTTATAATGCTTCCATTGCTAAATTTCGTATTTGGCTATCCATTGAATCTTGCAATAGGCACATCGATTACAGCAGTAACTTTCACTGCGATCTCTGGCACTCTGGGACATCTGAGGCTTAGAAATGTTGATCTCAGCACCGCAAAGATCGTATCCGCCTTCGGCGTTTTGGGGGCGATCGCTGGTTCCGGGGCTTTTTTCTTATTGACGGAAAAAATATGGATTCTTGAAATCTTCATGGGGATTGCATTCATTTACACGAGCCTTAGAATGATCTACGAGGGGCTTAAAAGAGAAGGGATGGGTGAGGATAAAAAAAGTTCGATTTCGGGTAGTAAAATTTCGAAATCTATCTTGGGCTTTTCAGTTGGAATTTTGACCGGCCTTCTGGGAATAGGAGGGGGATTTATTCTTGTCCCCAGCTTTGTATACCTATTCTGTTCTGGAGTTAAGATCGCTGTTGGAACTTCCATGGCCTCTTTCCTGAGCATGGCAATCGTAAGTTCTGCTTTCAAGCTTTACCAGGGAGTCGTGGATGTAATAGCAGCACTATTATTGGGTTCCGGGACAGTCATAGGAGCTCAGTTAGGAACAAAGCTTATAAGCAAGATCCCTTCTTGGATTGTAAAGGCAGTATTCGGCTTTGTTTTCCTTTATGTTTCTCTTAGATTTCTCTGGTCAGGCTTCTTGGCTTTGGGGTAGGATACGGGAATACCTCAAAAAAACATTTTTAAATTAAGAAAGAAATTTAATTATGCGACGCCCTGCAGTAGCCGGAAGTTTCTATCCTTCTCGCAGAGAAGAACTCGAAAAAATGCTTAGAAGGTTTTTAGAGCCAAAGAAAGACGATAGAGTCGTTGCATGTGTCTCTCCCCATGCAGGATACATTTACTCTGGAAAAACCGCTGGAAAAGTCCACTCTTTGCTACCAGACGCGGAAACATTCGTAATAGTTTGCCCAAACCATACTGGTTATGGTTTGCCGGTCTCGGTTTCAACGGAGACGTGGAAGACTCCCCTTGGAGAGGTTGAAAGTGACCTCGATTTCATCAGAGCGATGCCAAAGCGGATCGTAGCTGAAGATGAACTTGCGCATGTTGAAGAGCACAGTGCGGAAGTTCAGATTCCATTTCTCCAGTTTGCTCATCAGAACTTTAAGATTGTCGTGATCTGCATGAGACTTCAGGATGAGGACACTGCGAAAGATGTTGCGGACGAGATTATTGAAGCTGAAAGAAAAACTGGTAGGAGGATAGTAGTCATCGCGTCCTCGGACATGCACCATTATCTCAGCGATTCTGAATGCAGGAAGAGGGACAGGGTCATAATTGACGCGATACTATCGATGGACGTGGGAAAATACTACACGAAGATATACGAAATGGATGCAAGTGTCTGCGGATATGGTCCAATTGCAGTGGCAATGAATTATGCAAGGCACAAGAATGCCAAGGCAGAGCTTGTTGATTATTCCACAAGCGGAGAAGTAGCGGATAAGAACTTTGTCGTTGGATATGCAGGAATCGTTTTCAGAACTTAGAATCACGAGGGAGCTGAATGCTGAAGGAATAGCAAAAAGTTTTGCAGAAATAGCATTCAGAAATCTGAGTTTTTTGGAGGAATTTTATTATTACGAGGTAGTTGATTCGACGAACGAAAGGGCAAAGGAAAAATGCAGAAGATTCTGTCTTTTCTTTGCAAATCGACAAACTGAAGGCAAAGGAAGACTTGGGAGAAGATGGTTCAGCGATGAAGGAGGGCTTTATTTTTCTATAACTCTCCCCCTTTACGAGTCCGCAAAGCTGACGATGATCTCAGCTTTGAGTGTTGCGGAATCAATTCCAGGGGCGAGGATAAAGTGGCCGAACGACGTTCTTTTGGGCGATCTTAAGTTTTGTGGAATTCTCGGAGAGATCTCGGGCGAGAAGGCGATCATCGGCATAGGAATAAACGTTGAAAACGAAATTCCTGACGAGCTAAGAGATTACGCGACAAATATTTCGAGATTTTACAAGCTCAGCGGTCTTGAGGTCTTTGAAAGGTTTACAAGGGATTTCAATGATAATTATGCTGAACTACTCTCCGGAAACTGGAGTGGGCTTTTTCAGAGATACAGAGAACTCTGCATTACTGTAGGGAGGAATGTTAGGGTTATAACTCCCGCTGGAGAAGTCTCGGGAATTGCTGAGCTTTCTGAAGATGGTGCGATAATCGTGGGAGGCCAAAAGATCTATGCTGGGGACTGCATTCATTTGAGACATTAATAAAATTCAAGAATCCGGTAATAGGTATCTCTTCTCGCAACCCTTCGCCCAACAGATTTCACAGCATTTATTATTTCTTCAAAACTCGCTGGCTTGAAATCTTTTCCTGTAGCCCTTATAACGCTCTCTTCGAACATTGTTCCACCAAAGTCGTTTGCTCCGAAGAATAATGCGAGTTTGGCAACTTCAAAGCCCTGGCTTAGCCAGGACGCTTGAATATTCCTGAAATTATCGAGCACAATTCTCGATATCGCCAGAACCTTAAGATATTTCGTAGCACTTGCCCTTTCGATGAATTCGAGTTCAGTATTTCCGGGATGGAATGTCCAAGGAATGAAAGCGGTGAAGCCCTTGGTAGCATTTTGAAGCTCCTTTATCTTCAGAAGATGTTCCAAAATGTCTTCGTAACTCTCAACATGCCCGAAAACCATTGTCGCAGTCGTTGGAATTCCAAGCTCATGTGCGGTCTTCATAACTCTAAGCCACTCTTCAGCACTACATTTTCTTGGGCTTAAATGCCTGCGAATTCTGTCCACAAGTATCTCTGCCCCCCCTCCTGGAAGAGAATCGAGCCCCGATCTTTTCAGTCTTAGAAGAGTTTCTCTGTAGCTCAAACCTTCGAGCTCGGATAGAAAAACTATTTCTGGTGGGGAAAGACTGTGCAGGTGAATCTGTGGGAAAGATAATTTTATTTTTCTGAAAAGCTCCTCAAACCATTCAAGCCTGAGCTCAGGATTAAGCCCACCTTGAAGCATGATCTGAGTCGCACCAAGCTTTACAACGCTTCCAACTCTTCTCAGGATCTCTTCATGATTAAGCGTGAACTCGTTCTCTTTATTTTTTGCATAAAATGCGCAAAACTTACACTTAGAGGTGCAGACATTTGTGTAATTTATTGTCGCATCTGCAACGAAAGTGACAAGATCACCACATTTTTCGAGGGTTATTCGATTTGCAATTCTTCCAAGCTCAGGGAGAGAGAGATCGAACAGTTTAGAGTAGTCCATGCTCATGACAGAGCTCACCGTAAACTTCCAAGGATTTCTTCTCCTTTTGTCCTAGTTCATGAATCAGTTTCTCAAAATATTTTCGCAGAAATTCTTCAGGGAGTCTGAATTTTTCGCTTGCAACTTTTACAACTTCTTCCATGTGCTCCTTTCCCCACTCAAGGGAGTAAAGAATCTCTTCGTCTATGCCTTCAATTCTGGACACTGAAACTCCGAAAACCGCAGGCAAACCTGTTAGCTCTTTCCATTCTTCTCCGAGGTCCATGATCACCCTGTAAATCATTCGGGCTTTTATTGCTTCGTCTCCTATAACAAGGGCGTGATTGAAATCTCTTAGCATATCATCCACTTTTCCATTTACAACTACGGTTTTGTTAATCAGCCCCTTTTCCGCTTTTATAATCTTCATCATGTTTGCAGAGGTCAAAGAATGGCTTGTGATAGCTATTGGGGAATCATCAAACCTCTTTTTCTTTGAAACAACGATCACACTGTATACTTCTCCGTCTGAAGCGACACAAAACTTCCCTGGCTTATAACCTTTCTTAAGAAGTTCATATGCTGGAATTGGTGCATAAACGATCTCTTTCCGCTCAAACATCTCTGCAAGCTTCCTTGGAGTGCCCTCTACAATCTCGTATTTTCCATCTTTCTCGAGTTTGTAGTATGGGAGGAAGTTATTTACAAATCCGAACTTCCCGATCCTCATAGATCTTCAGAATGTTAAAGAACGCATCCCTCTCAGCGGGAATTCTGTTTGCGTTTCTTATGATCTTTATCAGCTCTTCCTTTCCAAGTCCTTCAGGAGTTTTAGCACCTGCTGAGTGTGCAATTCTTTCTTTTCCTACTGTTCCGTCAAGATCGTTTGCCCCATAACTCAAAGCGATCTCCGCGAGTTCTAAACCAAGCATTACCCAGTAAGCCTTTATTCCCTTGAAATTAGAAAGAACAAGCCTCGAAACCGCTATCGTTTTCAGTATATCCACTGGGGAAGGTTTAAAGCTGAACTCAGTTCCTTCAGGATGAAATGGAAGCGGTATGAATGCAAGAAATCCCTTTGTTTTTTCCTGAAGTTTTCTCAGCTTGTAGAGATGAATTGCTCTGTGCCTAAAGCTTTCCAAATGCCCAAAAAGCATGGTAGCATTGCTTTTGATTCCAATTTCATGGGCTATTTTCATAATTCTAAGCCATTCCTCGCTTCTGCACTTTCTGGGGCATATTTCTTTTCTAACACTATCTACGAGTATCTCAGCCCCACCTCCTGCGAGAATCTCCAGTCCAGCACACTTTAATCGATTCAAGAACTCTCGGATAGTCATCTTATCTTTCTTCGCGTAATAGTAGACCTCTGCAGCGGTTAAAGCTTTAATCGTAGCATTGCTCTTAGAAGAAATCCTTTTGAAGATCTCCTCAAAATATTCGACGCCCAGATCAGGATTGTGCGAGCCTACAATGTGAAGCTCCTTTGCCCCCGATCTGCTTGCCTTAAGAGCCTCGTTAACGACTTCTTCAACGCTTAAGGTAAACGGTTTTCCGCGATGATACGCACAAATCCTGCATCTCGTCTCACAGACGTTGCTGTAATTAATATGAGCGTTAATCGTAAATGTAACGGGTTCACTGTTCTTTACCATGTATCCCAGTTCATGCAGATCCTTTCTGAAGAGTTCTTCGATTTCCCTAATCGACATTTCTCAGCACATCCAGTGGTGGTTTTTTAACTATTCCCTTCTTTTCCGCCATTTCGAAGAGCACGTTCATGGCCTTTAAAACTTTATCTGGCATTTCAAGTGTGTAGGCATTTACGTACATCATTACAAACTTTCTTAGCCTGTCTCTACTCATACCTCGAGCATATCGTTCAGCGTAGTTTAAAGCTTCTTCTGGATTTTCTAAAGCAAATCTTATGCTTTCCTTCATCGCCCTCAGGAATTCTTTCTGCAATTCTAAGCTCAAGTCTCTTCGTATCACATTGACTCCCAATGGCAATGGCAACTTCGTTTTCGAGTGCCACCACTCGTATAAGTCTAAAACTTTTTTCAAGCCGTATTCCTCGTAGCTGAGTTGAGCTTCATGAATTAAAAGCCCTGCCTGAACTTCTTCATTTTTAACAGCATCCAAAATCCTATCGAATCTCATTTCGACGGTTTTTACATCAACTGCAAGCTTCAGCAAAAGGTTGGCTGTAGTCAGTTTCCCGGGAACAGCAACTGTCGCATTTTCTGGTAGGCTATCCTTCCTCGATACAACTACTGGCCCATAACCATCTCCAACGCTTGCACCAGCAGAGAGAAGTCGATACCGATCTGCAACGTAGGCATATGCGTGCAAAGATAAAGCGGATACTTCGTATTCTCCCGACAAAGCCTTTCTGTTCAGGGATTCAATATCTTCGACTATGTTCTCAACTTCAAAGTTTAACGGGATCTTCTTGTTCATCATCGCATAGAACATGAATGCATCATCCGCATCTGGAGTGTGGGCAACACGCATATTGAAATTTTTTGCGAATTCATAAATGTCTTTCTGAAGCTAAAGGGATATTTTTTTCACCTTCAAATAACCTATCAAAGGAACCAGAATTAACAGAACGAGAACGAGTGTCATAAAGAATAAGGTTATGTCAATTCCATATATCCTGTTTACCATACTGACAAGGAAATTGCCCGAAACCAAAAGAGCCAAGTTGAGGCTCAAAAGCACGATTGCGAAAAAAGTAATACTAATGATGGCTTCTTCGAAAATAGGACCTAATCTGTTCCCCACAACAAGAGTGGAAAATAGCTTTTCTGCGTGTTTTCTCGTGTTAATTGCAACCAAAATAATTGCTAAAATTAATACGGAAAATATTGCGATTGCCAAGTAAGTGCTAATACTCGGGAACAGCAGGTCAGAAACGTAAATAGATGCAACTCCAATCAGCGTAGTCATAACTAGTACCAGTACATTCCTAAGAATTCTGAAAAATATCTCATTCACGATCTCGTTTGCCTTTCCCTCCAAGATCTTGCTGGTATTTTCCGAAATTTTGTCTATGAAGACCTCCATCTCAGCGGGTACAATTGAGGATATTTTGGTAGCATATTTATCCGCGTTTTTGCTTAACTTTGAAGAAATAAGAGCACCAAGAATTAACGAAAGTGCGGAAAGTGTTAGGAGCTCTGAACTCACTAAGCCTAGTCTCGTTGCTTCATAGGTTATCACCATTCCAAACTCTCCAACACTGCTTGCAACGAACCCAATTTTTAAACTGTCTTTCAAACTTTTTCCTGTTGTGAGCCAATTTGCAGATGTAAACGCTAAAAATCTGAAGAAGACGATTATGGGTGCCAGTAAGAGTAACGGGTTGTAATGATTTATCATTCCAGCTTCTGTGCCGAGAGTAACAAAGAAAACGATGAGAAACATCTCCCTAAGGGGTCTTAGATATTCACTGAGCTCTGAATTCCTTGGATGCGCAGAAAGAGCTACTCCAGCAGCAAAAGCGCCAAGAGCGGGAGACAAGCCAAAATACTTTGATACAATTGCGAATAAGAAGGTGGATCCAAGTATTACTGCGACTCCCGGTTCATCTGGCTTGACTATTTGCACAAAGATCTTTCTAACAACAGTTAAACAAACTGTAATGAGAATTGCGGTGATGACCAGGGAGAGAACGACGAGTCTCAATATTTCTACAGGTTCCAAAATCCCGAATTTGAGGTTTGGTAGAAGTGCAAGTATCAGGATTGCATAGATGTCTTCAAAGACCATAACCAGCATTATTTCTCTTTTGGCACTGTCTTGTAGTCCAGATTCTGACAGAAGTCTATAAACTATAGCGGTACTGCTAAAAGAGGCGATACTTGCAAGAATCAGAATTTCTATGAAATCCATTTTCAAAACTGTACCAAAAAGCAGTGCAAAGAAGTACGAGAAGAAAATTTCAAAACTCAAAATTATCAAAGGGATTAGATTCATTCTTCTTATTCTTTCGATCCCTATCTCTCTCCCAATCTCGAAAACAAGCAGTGTGATGGCTACATCTGAAAAAAACTCTAGTATCTCGGAATTCGCTTTTAAATTTTCTGAAAAGAAGAAACTGAGCGTAATTCCTGCGATAAGATAGCCCGCAATACGGGAAAAACCTATCCTCTCAAATATGTAAGCAATTAAAGCTGAAAATCCCAGAAATATGGAGAGGAAAAGGTAGATCTCCATTTAGAAAATTTTCTGAATGAGAAATTTAATCTTTTTGGGAACTGTTAAATACAAATTCGACGACTTGCTTTGATGGAAGGCTACGAGAAATTGTTGGAACGGGCGCTGGAAAAACTATCACAGAGGCCAGTATTGAGGAAGGAACGCTTTGAGATACCGAAAGTGAGTGTGACGAGAGAGGGAGTGAGAACTATCCTCAGAAATCTGACTCAAATCTCAAAGACTTTGAACAGAAGCGAGGACCACATTTACAAGTATCTTGTAAAATCCCTTGGAACTGCGGGGATTATAGATAATGGAAGGCTGATACTTCAGGGAAAGTTTTCGGAAGAGGAAATTCAGAAGGAGATTAACGAGTATGTGAAGCTCTACGTGCTCTGCAAGGAGTGCAATTCTCCAGATACTGAGCTTATAAAAGAGGAACGAGTCACTTTTCTCCGCTGTCTTGCATGCGGGGCTAAGCAACCAGTAAAAGGATGA
Organism: Archaeoglobaceae archaeon; assembly: GCA_030153385.1. Taxonomy (GTDB): domain Archaea; phylum Halobacteriota; class Archaeoglobi; order Archaeoglobales; family Archaeoglobaceae; genus WYZ-LMO2. The sequence goes on along the minus strand of JASKJN010000037.1, from coordinate 3,518 downwards.
AATTCAGAATGAGGATTTACAGAGTGCGCGGTGAAGTACTTGTTGCTGTTTGCGACTCTGAGTTAGTTGGCAGGGTGTTCAGAGAAGGCGATTTAAAGCTCGAAGTCAAGGAGGATTTTTACGGATCGGAAGACTTCGATGAAAAAGAAGTTGAGGCTGCACTTAGGACTGCGACAATCGCAAATATCACTGGAAAGAGGGCGGTTGAGCTTGCGATCAAGATTGGAATCGTTGACAAAGATAAAGTATTGAGGATAGAAGGCTGTCCACATGCTCAGATGGTTTTACTTTACTAAATTTTAAATCAGCGAAAAGAATAAGAGAGCGGATGCAAATGAAATGCAATTTGCAGTCCCTATTATATCCCCTCCTATGCCCCCAAGCTTCGAATTTGCGTAATATTTTAGCAAGAAGGTTAAGGCTGAGATTATGATTAGAGAGATTAAGTTGCTCAGCACCTTTGTTATATCTGCAAATAAAAGGACCAGCGGAACCGCGCCTATCAGCAAGTCTCTTTTTCTTGCGAATTCCATAAAGTAGGCCCCCATTCCCTCCCAACTTGGTTTTGAAGTAACCAGGAGAATGAGCATCGAGTATTTTGCAAGAATCTGTGCCATGATTATCTCAATTGCGCTCACATTCTGAAAGCTGTAATATAGAACTAGTAAATAAACGCAAAGAAATGTCGATCCACCTGCTCCAAGTTTTGTGTCCTTCATTGCAATCTTTTTTTTCGAATCCGGGGCAAAAAAACCGTCTCCGAAGTCTGAAAGACCATCTATATGGTTAATTCCCTCCAGGAGCACATATAAGACAATGCAAAGCACCCAAAATCCAAAAAATTCAGGTATAGCGATCAGAAAGCCCAAGAAAGCCCCTATGTATGGGAAGATCCAGAGATTTCTCCTCAGAACATCTACATCTCCTCTTACTGGCAGGGTTGTCAGGAACCCCAAACTACTCTTCAGGATTTCTAAAGCCGTGTTCCCCATAAAGCAAAACGAACCTCACCGCTCCCCAGCTTTTTCTTACTATTCTGTTCTTTTCCTTCTCTACAACGTAAAGGGTCTGATAGTCTTCGCCAACCGGAATCACCATTTTTCCGCCAACCCGGAGCTGATCGATTAGTGGTTTCGGGATGTCTGGAGCGGATGCTGTAACGTAGATCTTGTCATACGGCGCTTCCTCAGGATAACCTAAACTTCCATCCCCGACAACTACAAGCACGTTTTCGTAGCCAAGTGCATAAAGGTTTCTTCTTGCGATCTCAGCTAACTCTGGAATTCTTTCAATTGAGATAACCCTGCCCTTACTTCCTACAAGCTCTGCAGTCACTGCTGCATGGTATCCACAGCCTGTTCCGATCTCCAGAACTTTCTCGCCTTCTTTTATATCGAGAAGTTCGCACATAATTGCAACCATGTGCGGAGCACTGATCGTTTGCCCATAGCCTATCGGCAGTGGAGTGTCGACGTAAGCTTCGCTTCTATATTTCTCTGGAACAAAGAGATGTCTCGGAACTTTTTTAATAGCATTGTAAACTCTCTCGCTTAAATTCAGCTCTTCGCGCAGTCTTTCTGCAAGCCTTCGTCTTTTTTCATCGTATTCCATATAGTCTCAGCCTTTTTAACGTCTTCAGGCGTGTTTATATTCAATACATCCTCAACTATATAACTTTCCTCTTCCTGTTCACCTTCTTCTTCCGCCGAAATTATATTTATACCAATTGCTTCACCATCCTTCACAGCCTTTAGAGCTTTTTTTCCACATTTATTATAATAAGACACTATCTCATCTACCACCCCATCCCTCAGATAAACAAGGTCTGAGCAGACTATTAAAATTGGACCCCTCAGCGATAAGCTCCTTATAGCTTCGCTGAAATCCTCAATAAAACCTTTCCCTGACGCTCTAAAAACCCTTACGCCCAATTTTTTGAGATATTCTTCGGTTTTTGGAGTATAAGGAGAAGTGACCGCGATCACTTCGTAAGAGGATAAAGCTCTCAGAGCATGATCGACGAGTCTAAAACCGCAAACTTTAAAGAGTGGCTTTTCTCCAGCATTTAATCTCTCTCCCTTTCCACCACACATCAGCAGTGCGAGCATCAAAAGTTTTATTAATTGCTCGAACAAAAGCCTTACCGATCGACCATGGCGAGAAAAAAGGTTGCAAGAGTTAAGGATAAATGGGCTACAAAGAAGTGGTTTACTCTCCTTGCTCCTGAATATTTCGGAATGGCAGAGGTAGGCGAGACTCCAGCGTCCGCACCAGAGCTTGTCGTTGGCAGGACTGTGGAGACAACATTGGCTGATCTGACTGGAGACGCTTCGAATCAGAATCCGTATAAAAAGCTGATCTTCAAGGTTCATAGGGTTGCGGGAGAGAAGGCTTACACGAAGTTCCACAGATTTGAGTTAATGCGAGAGTATCTAAACAGCCTTGTAAGGCGGAGGACGAGCAAGATCGAGGATGTCATAGATATCAATACCGCAGACGGTTACAGAATTCGGGTAAAACCCGTTGTTTTCACTGTGAAAAGGTGCAAGAGCTCACAGAAAAGGGCGATAAGGGCTATTTCGAGACAGATCGTTGAGAGCAAGACATCTCTCAATTTCGTTCAGTTTCTACAAGAGTGCATACTCGGAAAAGTTCCTTCGGAGATCTACAAGGGTGCCAAGAAGATCTACCCGATCAGAAGAGTGGAGATCAGAAAAATAGAGCTTCTGAGTGAGCCAAAAACTGAGGTGGTCGCTGGATGAAGTCGATGTACGCATTCATCGGCGAAACTTGGAAAAATGAAGAGCTGATGAAGCCATTGATGTGGGAAAGGCTACAAAAATGGCGAAGGGAACCAGCGATCGTGAGACTTGAGAGACCGACGAGGCTAAACAGGGCGAAAGCTTTTGGTTATAAGGCTAAGAGAGGAATAATCGTCGTCAGAGTCAGAATCAGAAGGGGTGGAAGGCTTCCAAGGAGACCAAGCAGAGGAAGGAAATCAAAGAATCAGATGGTGAGCAAGTTAACACCAAAGAAAGGCCTTCAGTGGATGGCAGAGGAGAGGGCAAACAGGAAGTATCCGAACATGGAGGTTCTCGGCTCTTATTGGGTTGGCGAGGATGCAAAGTACAAGTGGTTTGAGGTTATCCTTGTGGATCGAAGCTGTCCGGATATTCTTGCAGATAAGGACTTGAATTGGATCACAAGGCAGAAGGGTAGAGTATATCGGGGCTTAACGCCCGCTGGGAGAAGGGCAAGGGGATTGCAGAGAAAAGGCAAGGGAGCGGAGAAGATTAGGCCAAGTTACAGGGCAAACTTCAGAAATGAAAGGTAAGATCGAATGGATCAAAGTTTCAGCGGTTGTTCACTCAACTGAGAGTCGCGAGAAAGTCTCTCAGGCGATTGCCACTCTTTTTCCCTTTGAATTCGAAATTCAAGTTAGCAAGGCGTCAGGCCACTATGGCAATCCGCTTGAGTTTTTGGAAGTGGTGCTAAAGAAAAGCTCCGAGATAGATTCA
>JASKJN010000036.1 GCA_030153385.1 Archaeoglobaceae archaeon | reverse complement strand
ACAGCAAGGAGTACGATGTTGAGCGATACTACAGGGATGCAAGGGTTGGAACGATATACGAGGGGACGAGCGAGGCGCAGAGGATTGTGATTTCGCGGAGAATTCGATAAAACTTTAAAAATAAAGGCTCATTCTTTAATTATGCTCGAAGTAAAAGTTCTCGAACTTGCAAGCTTCTATCCAGGTCCTTTTTGCACGAGAATACTCCAGCTTCTGGGCGCAGAAGTGATAAAAATAGAGCCACCAGCTGGAGATCCTGCAAGAGCTCTTTCGGAGGTTTTCGCTATTTTTAACGCTGGAAAAAAATTCTTGACTCTCGATTTAAAGACTGAGAGAGACAGAGAACAATTTCTCTCACTGGTTAAAGATGCGGATGTGATTGTAGAAGGTTATAGGCCAGGTGTTGCGAAAAAATTGGGAATTGATTACGATTCAGTCTCAAAAATTAATCCAAGGATAATTTATTGCTCGATTTCTGCGTTTGGCCAGAAATCTCAGCTCTCCCAGTATCCCGCTCATGACCTAAATGTTTTGGGGCTTCTAGGCATTCTTGAAATTGCTGGCAAGGGAAAGCTATCAGATCCGAACTTGCAGATTGCAGACTTTTCTTCCGCAGTATTTGCTGTCATAGCAATACTCTCTGCACTGATCGAAAGAGAGAAGACAGGAAGAGGAAAATTTATTGATATAAGCATGTTAAAATCTGCATTTTTCTCAGTCCCTATTCACACCACTTCGATTCTCAATGGACTTGGAATTCTGCCTGTCTTTGCAAAAAATCCTGCATACGAGATTTACAAAACTTCAGATGGTTTTATAACTGTGGGAATTGTTACCGAGGAGCATTTCTGGAATAGATTCTGCAAAGCACTCGGATTCGATTTCCGGATACCTTTGATTGAGAGTTTTTGGAGATACGAGGAGATCAAGGGTCTAATAAGTTCCAAGCTCGAAAAAATGAAAACCGAAGACGCCCTTAAAATTCTCCGATCTGCAGATGTCCCCGCTTTTGAAGTTCTAAGCCTTAGAGATCCAGAAAAGATAGAGAAAGTGATTGGACAGCGCATCACTGAAGAAATAGAGTTCGAAGGTAAGAGAGTAAAGGTAGCAAAAAGCCCCTTCGAAGTATAATTATGGATATTGTAGTTGGTGGAGGAAAGTTCGGCCTTAAAGCAGTTGAATTCTTGATCAGCCAGCGCAGAGATTTCATTGTCATTGACAGGAATCCATACTGTGAAGTTAGTAAAAGGCTTGGAATTAAGATATACGAAGTTGGAGTGGAGAAACTCGTTGAAATTGCTGAAAAAATGAATCCTGAATGGATATTTCCCACCGCCTCTGTCCACGTAATTGCAGAGGCTATTAAATACTATTTTGAGCCTTGGAACGAAGTCATAGACTGCATTCTCTCTAGAATCCCGCCAAGGTTGGTAGTTTCTTCAGGGAATGGTAGCATCGTCTTGAGCTACAACAGAGATAAGATCTGCATCGAGAACTGTAATTCACCAGAAGTTTGTCCCGTGACAAAAATTAAAAGACCGTGCCCCGTATTCGAGATCATAAGGTTTGCATACCCGGAAGCGATAGTTCTTGTAAGTCATCAGATAGCACCAGGTTTGGGAGCTATTAAAGGACTCGATTTTCTGGAAGCGGTAAGAAAAGCAAAAGAAAAAGAAAGAGTAGTTATTGCAACTGCCTGCAATTGCCATGGAGTGATCACTGCCTTTAAGAGAAAAATCTAGGTTATTGACTTGAAAAACGTTGAATTGGAAGGTCGAACGAAATTTTATTATATTCAGGCCAAATTCGAAAACATGGTAAAGATCGTCGACCTAACACTTAGAGATGGGCATCAATCGCTGTTAGCAACAAGATTGCGGACGAGAGACATGCTTCCCGTACTCGAAGAGTTTGACTCCGCGGGTATATACTCCTTCGAGGTTTGGGGGGGAGCAACTTTCGATGTCTGCCATCGCTTTTTAAATGAAAACCCATGGGAAAGGCTGAGAGAGATCAGGAAGAGAGTGAAGAACACGCTTTTGCAGATGCTTCTCCGTGGACAAAATCTCGTAGGATATCGGAATTATCCCGATGATATCGTTGAAAAATTTATAAAAAAGACGATAGAGAACGGATTGGATGTTTTCAGAATCTTCGATGCTCTGAACGATACGAGAAACCTTTTAGCTCCGATAAAGTTTGCAAAGAAATACGGAGCAAATCACATTCAGGGAACGATCTGCTACTCAATATCCCCGGTGCACACGATAGAGAAGTTTGTGGAAATTGCAAAACAGCTCGCTGAACTTGAAGTTGACTCGATCTGCATCAAGGATATGGCGGGATTGCTATCGCCAAAGGTTGCCTACGATCTTGTAAGAGCCTTGAAGAAAGAAGTTAAATTGCCGATAAATGTCCACTCGCACTACACAAGCGGTATGGCTTCTATGAGTCTCCTAAAAGCTGTTGAAGCGGGAGCGGATATAATCGATACATGCATGTCTCCACTCGCTTGCGGGACATCTCATCCTCCAACTGAAAGCGTTGTATTCGCTCTTGAAGAGCTTGGCTATAGAACTGGCGTCAAATTGGACGTGCTTTTGAAAGTTAGAGAATACTTCATGAAGCTAAGAGAGAAATATGCGGGATATATCGACCCTCTTTCAACAATCCCAGATGCTAATGTTCTTATATATCAAATTCCGGGAGGTATGTTTTCGAACATGATTGCACAGCTAAAGGAGCAGAATGCTCTCGAAAAGCTACCTGAGGTGCTTAAAGAGGTGCCAAGAGTCAGAGAAGATCTTGGCTATCCTCCTCTTGTCACTCCGACGAGCCAGATAGTTGGAGTTCAAGCGGTTCTGAATGTTCTTATGGGGGAGAGATACAAAGTTGTGACGAAGGAGACAAAGGATCTCGTTAAAGGAATGTATGGAAGAACTCCCGCACCAATAAAACCCGAAATAATAAAGAAAATACTCGGAGAAGAGAAGCCAATAGATTGCAGACCCGCTGATCTACTCGAACCCGAGTTTGAAAAGAGAAAGAAAGAACTGGAAGAGAAGGGGATTGAAGCTACGGATGAAAACATCCTGATCTACGCACTATTCCCACAAACTGGGATACAGTTCCTTATGAGACAAACTAAGGAGGAACCGTTCCCTTCAACTTTGCAGAAAGTTGAGGGAAGCTTTGAAGTGGTTGTGGATGGCATAAAGTATTACGTCAACGTCAAGCCCAAGTAATACTCCCATGACACAACCTGAACTTTTTTATTAGGGGAAATTTGAAATATTTTAAGTTCACCACACATTATGGAAGAGTCTGCGGAAGTAGAGATCATTGCTGATAAGCCGTCGCTCAAGAATCCCGTGATTTTGACAAGCTTTCCCGGAATCGGCCTTGTGGGCACAATCGCAACAGGTTACTTCATTACAGAATTACAGCTCGAGAGCTTGGGAATTTTGGATTCAAAAGCTATTCCACCAGTGGCAACGCTTTTTGAAGGAGTGGTTTTGCCTCCAATAAGGATATATGAATCCAAGGAACTGAACTTTTTGCTCATACATTCTGACGTGCCAATAATCCCACAAATTGCCTATGAAATAAGCAGGGTTATAGTTGATTGGGCTAAGGAGGTTAATGCTCGCCGAATATTCTCACTTGCAGGGATAGCAACATTTGAGGACAAAAAGAGAGTTTTTGGTGCGGTTACTCATAAGGAATTACTCGAAGAGATCAAGGATCACGTGGAGATCTTCAGGACTGGTACAATTTCCGGTATAGCGGGAAGCATACTCAACGAATGCGTCGCAGTAAAATTCCCCGGAATTGCTCTGCTTGGTGAAACATCGGGTTTCAATCCAGATCCAAGAGCTTCAGCAAATCTGATTGGCGCTCTTAACAGAATTTTGGGCTGGGATATAAAAGTTGAAAGACTGCTTCAGGAAGCGGAGTTCATTGAAGCACAGATGCAGAAGCTTGCAGAGCAGGCGGTTCAGGAAGTAAGGAAGGAGGAATTTCCAATGTATAGGTGAGAGAATGAGGTGCTACGTTTTGAGCGGTATGGCCAAGGGAGTCATAGAGGATATCCTCTCGGGGAATTTAAAGACGATAGAACTCAGGAGTGCGCATAATGTTGCGACAGCTTTGAGGGTAAACTTAGGCGACTGCGTGTTTTTGACATACTCCAAGACGAGCGATCTGGCAAGAGGGGTGAGCGGGATAATTGCGGAGGTTAGCGGTAAAGAGGTCATCAGACAATCTCTCTTCTATTCTTCCCCACACTACATCGAAGAGAGTGAAATGGCAGTCGTTAGACTTAGATTAAATCCAAAAGGCATTGGCAGGATAATCCAGATAAAAAGAGGCGATCTGCTGGAAGCGATCGAAGCGGAAGTTGTTGAAGTAACCCATTTTACCGCCTGGTAGCCTGAAGCTTTTTCTTTAATTCCTGCCCGAAGTTGTGTGCGACTTGAATGGGCAGTGGTAACTTTCCCCTCATACAGGACTTGATCACTTCCAGAGCGGTTTCGGGAGAAATAAAGTTCCCCGGAGAGATAAAGATCTCCTTACAGTTTTTACATCCCTTTAAGGTGTATCCTATCACCTTCTCCCCATCCTTTATAGCTCTAACCTCCCCCTCTCCCACTACTTCCCCGAAGAGTCTCTTTTTGGTCACACCTATTGAAGGTGTGTTTGTTTTGATCGCAATATACGTTGCAAGTCCGCATTTTCTTGGATGGGCAATTCCGCTTCCATCCACAATTATAACAGTTCTATCCGATATTAATTTTTCCACAGCCCTGATTGCAGGCTCTCCTTCACGAAACATTAGAAAGCCCGGAATGTAGGGAAAAGCAACTTCATCAATAGAAAAACTCCTTTCCACTTCCTTCAGCTCCGGAAATTCGAATTTAACCGCACAAGAAATGATCTTATCCCCCAAAAAAGTCTGGTCAACACCTATTAAATATTTTATCTCGGAAATCCTGTATCGATCACTAAGATCTACCTCTTGTGCGATTTTAAGCTGAAGCTGTTTCAGCTCTTCTAAGTTCATCAGATCACCCGCTTTAAATTCAAAAAGTCCATATTTCAGTCAAAGCACTTCCAGAACCTTGAATGAATCTTCTTAACTTCCTCGATGTTCACTCTGAGTTTATCCAATGCTGACAACTTTTTCCTCCACAAGAGTTCTGCAAGGTAGTTCTCGGGCTCTCTTATTGCAGAGATATCGAAACCAGCCAGTGCAGAGATTATTGCAAGATTCGTATATGGCAGTGCAGCTTCAACGCTGTAACCACCTTCAAGCGTTGCAACAATTCTTCCCTTGCAGATCTCCTCTGCAATGTTTACGCACCACTTGAACATTTCTGCATAACCCTTAGCAGTCAATGCTAAGCCCGTGAGCTGATCCGTGAAGTGAGCATCAAGTCCGGCGGAGATAGCGATGAACTCTGGCTCGAACTCGAGTGTTAAGGGCTCTATTACTTCTTCGATCGCCATCCTGTATCCCTCATCTCCCGTTCCAGGTGGCATCGGGATGTTCACAGTGTAACCCATTCCCTCCCCTTCTCCGCATTCCTTCGGGTATCCAGTGCCAGGATATAGAGGGATCTGGTGAGTTGAAATGAAAAGGACTCGATTATCAGCGTAAAATACCTCCTGCGTTCCATCGCCGTGGTGAGCATCCCAGTCAAGTATGAGGATTCTTTTGAGCCCCTTTTTCAGCAACCACTTAACCATGACCGCTATGTTGTTTATGTAGCAGAATCCCGCACCGATGTGGGGTTTCGCATGATGCCCGGGGGGTCGAACCATTGCAAAGGCGTTGTCAACCTCACCCTCAAGAACCGCTTTGGCTCCCCTTATCGCTCCTCCAGCTGCAAACAGAGCTTTTTCAAAAACCCCTACAGGTATGTTTGTGTCCATGTCTATCACTCCTCCTTTCTTGCTCTCTTCCCTCAGAAATTCGATGTATTTTTTCGTATGGACTTCAAGAACATCTTCAATGCTTGCCTCTACTGGTTCAAGTAATTTTATTTCCGGAGAATCGAATATTCCTTCCTCTTTGAGCTGATCTATTGTGTATGCAAGCCTCTCCTTTCTCTCTGGGTGAGTTGGACTTTGCTCGTGCTCAAGGTAGACTGGATGGAAGACAATTCCTGTAACCATCAACTGATGTTCTTGAAAGAATATTAAAGTTTTACTAAAAAAAGGTTGAGCCTAAGGTTTTCAGTAGCAGGATTAATCTTTATGGAAAGCTTTAAATCCTGCTCGGAGAAATAATTCATCTATGGACGAGTTTGATTTTTTGGATGATGAGGAGGAAGAAGTCGTTGAGGGAGAAGATGGTTTGAAGCTTGCTGAAATTTACAAGCTCACGATGAAACTTTTGAGATTGCTGGAGGATTTGAAGAGTGTTGAGTTAAAGGAAACCGCATCACTGATGCTAATAAGAGAGCTTGTTGGTGAAGATAAGGTTCTTTTAGGCCTTGCTTCTAAAATGCTTCAAGATTTGAGCCTCGGATTTGAGCGAGAGGACTACGTTATTTGAAATTTTTTAATGTGCCAGCATTCAGCGAAAGTGCACCGACGATTATGTTGAGATAATATGTAATGAATCTCCAAATCGCTACAAGGGAGCCTAAAATACTCAAATCGACAAAATTGGAATAGAGATAAGCCATGCTCGTCTCCGCTATTCCACTGCTTCCCGGCGTTAGCGGAATTAAAGAGATTACGACGATGATCAGCTGGGCGGTATAGGATGGCAAGATGTGCGGGTCTTGATTGAAGGAGAGTAAAATTAGAGAAGGAATGAGGAAGCAAGCACTCCACATCAATGCGGTTGTTGAAAAAAGAAAAATTAACTTAGAGGGCGAAGAGAGCAGTTTTAAGGATCCATCTCTGAAATTTTTCAACTCGGTTTCGACTCTTTCAACTAATCTTTCTCTCTTAAAAATTCTTTTTAGGAGACCCGAAAACCTTTTAATGCTTTTTTCATCCTTCAAGATCGAATAGAGCAGGTAAATAAAAATTAGAAATATAATAACAAAAATTATTGCAACTCTGTAACCGAGCTCTGTGGCGAAGCCTGTAAGTATTAAAAAAATTGGTAATGCAACGATAAAGAAAATTGAGTCAAGAACTCTTTCTGTTATTACAACGAAAGTACTCTCACCCAAAACCATTCCCCTATCAGAGAGCATCTTGATCCTCAAAGGTTCCCCTCCCGCTGACGAAGGAGTTATCGCTGCCAGAAACATACTGCTTAAAGTGATCTCAAGTGAACTTTTAAAAGGGAGCCCAAAATGGAGATTTTTAGCAATCTCTTTCAACCTAAAAGCCCATAGAAGCCAGAAAATTGCTTGAAACATTATTGCAAGTGCAATAAAGAAGATGTTAACCCTGCTGAGAAGTTCCCAAGTTAGACTTGTTTCTGTTAGCTTGAAGATGAAAATGGTCGTGGTCAGGCTAATAAGGATTCCGACCAGTGCGGCTCTCACTCGTTTCAAATTTAACCCCTCGCTAAATTCTCTTCAAGATTATTAATTTTATGGCACCCTGCCCGCAATGATAACCACGAGCTTTTTCCAGAATTTATAGGGCCCCATTTCGACAAATTCAATATCCCTCAATCCTACCTCCTTGAACCACTCAACACACTTCTCGGTTGAGGGAAAAAGCATAATTGATTCTGCAAATTTTCTGACCAAAAAATTGTCCGGTCTTCTTGGGGCAAGGATTACAACTTTTCCACCGCTTTTCGTTACCCTGACCATCTCCGATATTCCTTTAAGCGGGTCAGGCCAGTATTCTATGCTCCCCGCTGATATTGCTGAGTCAAAGATCTTGTCCTTGAAAGGCAGATTCTCCGCATCCCCAAGTATAAAGTTAGCACCCAATTTCCTTCTCGCTCTTTTTATTTGTTCTAAGGTTAGATCAACACAAAAAATTCTTTCTGGGGGCGCTTTTTTTGCTATTCCCAGCGTTGTAAACCCGGTTCCGCAACCAACCTCTAAAACTTTATCCCCCTCACCAATCTCAGCCATTTCAACAACTTTTTCACGCATCAGGTCAGAATAGAAAATGGGGTTTATGTAGTCGTAGACTTTGGAAAAATATCTGTAGAATATCTGAGCTCGATGCTTGTGATCGAGAAGGGCCATTTACTTTATGATCTCATCAAGCGGAACTTTTCCGTGCTTCACGACTTTCATATTGATTTGAAGAATATCCTTGGATATAACCCTTCCTCTCACGATCTTTCTCTTTCTAAGCCCTGGCTCCTTGGGTTTGAATCCGATTCCACCAGACAGTAGAATTTTCTTTCTTACTGCCCCGGGAATATCCGGACGCATTGGAAAACCATCTTTGTCCGAGCCTCCGGTGATCTGAAGTTCGTAGTCTGGTGGTAGATCTAAAATTGTACCACTTACAGTTTCACCTATCTGCTTTCCTATCAATCGATTTGCATTCGCTCCCGTTACTGTTTTCTGATAAGCCTTTCCCGTTTTTGGATCCGAGACGACGACTCTGAATTCCATGCCAGACCTTTTTTCGAAATGTTTATAAGCATTGCTACTCTGCTAACGACATGGTGTCGCTTGAGAGGATGTTATTCCCAACAGATTTCTCTCCATACAGCATGATTGTAACTGAGTTTCTACAAGACCTGAAATCTGCTGGTGTGAAGGAAGTTGACGTTCTTTTCGTCGTAAATACTGCAAAATTGAGCTCAGTTAGTGGTGGTTTTGACCTCGAAAGATATGTGGAACTCGAGATTAGGAGAGCGGAAGAAGAGCTTCCTAAGCTTTTAGAAAAGCTCGAAAAGGCAGGATTAAAAGCAAAAGCCATTAAACCATTCCCATCAGGAAATCCAGTTAGCGAGATCTCGAAGATCTCAAAGTCTTATGACTTCATAGCAATGGGGGCAAGAGGAAGGGGGATCTTCAAAGAAATCCTGCTTGGGAGCGTTTCAGAAGGGGTTGTAAGGAAGTCGGAAATTCCTGTCTACGTTTTCAAGTCAAAAACTGAGATTTTGGAAAGTGGGATGAAATGCTACAAGCCTTGCGAGAATCTCTTTGCAAAGATCCTTGTGGCTTTTGACTTCTCAAAACACTCCCAGAAGGCACTTGAATATGCAAGCAAGATCGCAAAAGAGACTCATGGAGAGATCATTTTACTTCATGTAGATGAGGATGAAAAATGTAAGAAAGATGATCTTTCAGCGGTTGCAGAAGATCTGAGGGCAAAGGGACTAAAGGTGACAGATATTAAAGCCTCTGGCTCTCCTGCAAAGGTTATCTTGTCAAAGCAGGCGGAAATGAAGGCAACTACGATCTTCATAGGCTCCCGCGGTATGAGCCTTGCAAAGGCTCTTATCGTTGGCAGTGTATCGGATCCCGTTGTGAGAATGAGCGAAGTGCCTGTATTTGTATCAAAATTATGAGGCTCAAAGGAAGGGCTTGGAAATTTGGAGACGATATTTCGACAGACCACATAACTCCCGGAAGATATTACCATCTCCGCAGTAACATGCCAGAACTTGCAAAGCATGTGATGGAAGACGCGGATCCCAATTTCATCAAGAAGTTCAGACCAGGAGATTTCATAGTTGCAGGGAAGAACTTTGGAATGGGTAGCAGTAGAGAACATGCTCCACTTGCTTTAAAGATAGCCGGTGTCAGCGCGGTGATCGCAAAATCATTTGCAAGGATCTTCTACAGGAATGCAATTAACGTCGGACTTCCATTGCTTATCGCCCCCACAGAAAGCATTAGGGATGGAGAAGAGATAGAAGTGGACCTTTCAAAAGGAATCATATACACGGAAAGCGGTGAAATTCGTGCCAAAAGTCTACCTGAAATTATGATAAAGATTTTGAATGAAGGGGGGCTTGTAAATTACATAAAGAAGCACGGAGACTTGGAGCTGAAGTAAGCTAAGATTTTTTAATCTTCTGAAGATTCTTGCCATGCACAGATTAAGGGGCCATCACCTTATATGCCTTCATTTCTTCACGGGGAGTTATGATAAAAAATTTCAGGAAAACCTAAAAAGGGTTCTCGAAGAGATCTCAGAAGTTGAAGTTATCGAAGGCGTAGATGACGTTTGTAGAGCTTGTCCTTATAACAAGGGTTTCTGCAGCTACTCCCCGCTGGCAGAAGAAGAGGTAAGAAGGCTTGATGAGTTCGCTTTAAAAATTCTCCGCCTTAATGTCCGCTCAAGAATTAAATGGAGCGAATTGAAGGCAAAGATCCCGGAATTGATCGAAGAGTGGAAGAGTTTTGCATGCAAGAAATGCGATTGGCGAGGTGATTGTGGTGTTTGAGATCCTAATGACTCTAACAAAAGTCATTTGGCTCCTGCTACCCGCATATACTCCCAATAACTTTGCAGTCATTCTTGGAGGGCTCAAGCCAATGGATTTCGGAAAAAATTTTTTCGATGGTAGAAGAATTTTAGGAGACGGAAAGACATTTTCAGGCTTCTTTGGTGGAATTCTTGGAGGTATTTTAACAGCAAATGTTCAGAGAATCGTAGAGATTACCTTTGGAGTAAGAATATTCTCTTCTCTACCCTTCAACGAATTCTTTTATCTTGCTCTTGCACTGGCATTTGGCTCCATGTTTGGCGATTCGATGGGGAGTTTTCTAAAGCGAAGACTTGGATTCGAAAGAGGTTCAAGGTTGCCTTTGGTAGATCAAATCACTTTCCTTATCTTCGCACTTGCATTTGCTAGTCTTACAAAGGCCTTCTGGGAGTTATTTGGGACTGTTGAAGTAATACTGGCTTTGATAATAACCCCCATACTCCATCTCGGCGTAAATTTTATTGCATACAAGATGAAATTGAAAAACGTGCCTTGGTAGCGAAAATTGGAAACATTTACTGGAGTGAACGATACTCTGGTTTATTTCAACGAGAAACAACGCAGAAAAAAATAAATATTAACGGAGCTAAAAAAGTTTAGCTATGGTAGAGGTTATAATGTCCGGGGAAATACTGAAGACGATTTCGAGGGCAATCACAGCTCTTGTAAGTGAATGCAGAATGCACTTCTTAACTAAAGGCATTCATTCCCGTGCTGTAGATCCCTCAAATGTTGCAATGGTAATAGTTGACGTGCCGAAAGAAAGCCTCGAAAGCTACAGATTGGAAGCTGAAAAGACCATCGGACTCGACATGAACAGGATATTCGAGATCAGCAAGAGCCTAAGTGCCAGAGACCTTGTTGAACTATCATTGATCGACGAGACAAGTCTTCGGATCAAGTCAGGAAGCCTCGATTACAGCCTCGCCTTGATCGATCCTTCTGCGATAAGAAAGGAGCCAAAGATACCCGAACTCAACCTTCCAGCTAAGATCGTTCTCGATGCTGGAGAATTCAAAAAAGCTATTTCTGCTACTGAGAAAGTTAGCGAGCACATAATCCTCAAATCTGACAAGAACAGCTTCACAATCGAAGCAAAAGGAGATGTTGAGAGAATGGCTTTCACAATGACTAGTGCAGAACTGAGAGAATTCAACGGTGGTGAAGCGAGGAGTATGTTTAGCTTGGATTACCTAAAAGAATTCTGCAAAGTCGCTGGAGCGGGTGATCAGCTCACGATATATTTAGGCACGAACTATCCTGGCAGATTTTGCTTCGAGCTTGTAGACGGTAAGGTTCGTGTCGAATTCATTCTTGCTCCCCGTGTAGAAAGTTGATGAAATATCTACCAATTTTTCACCTTCTCTCCGCCTATCCATTTCTTAAAGTATCTCTTCACACTTTCAAAGACCTCAATATTACCGAAGAGCTTGGAAGATTCCCTGAAGCGATTGAAATTGGAAAAAATTTAATTTTAAGTGCTTTAAAAGGTCATAGTTCGAAAAAAGAGCCTTTGAGGAGTTTTTTATGCATAGGATGCGATCTGGGCTGTTATAAGTGCAAGAGTGTTGGAAACTTGGAAGATTGCAACTTCTGCATGAAATGTTTTGAAAACTGCAGGTTTTCCTATGGAATTGAAACAGACGAGGAGATAAAAAAGAATGCAAAGCTTTCTGTTTTGAGCTACGTGTCCGCAAAAATCCTCGCATCGAATCTTGAAGATTGGGTAAGGATGAGATTCGCTGTAAGAGAAGCAAACTCCTATGCAAAGGCCTTGGAAGCGGAAATCGACGTGATTTTAAGGTTCGTAGCACTTGACCTCGGTATAAAGCTGAAAGGATGGGATACGCATGTCTCAAGCTACGTTAGAGCTTCCTCAAGGATAAGAAGCGAAGATTGGAGACTTTTGAACAGAAAGCTTGCTAAAGGATTCGTTAAAACAACGAGATCGGAAGTTCTTAGGATCATTGAGGAATTTTTGAGAAGCAGAATATTTGAAAGGGTCGAATTCTACACAGATCTTCTCGAACCGCATCTCAGGGAACTGCGAAGTGTTGCGATTAAGGAGAAAAAATTCGATGCGGAACTCGGAGAAGTGGATTTGAATTGTCTGCCTCCCTGCATGCTCGAAATTCTCAGTGAGCTACAGAGAGGAATGAATGTGCCACACACCGCACGTTTTGCCCTCACATCTTTTTTATTAAACATCGGAATGAGCGTTGAGGATGTTCTAAGACTATTCAAAAGCGCTCCTGACTTCGATGAGGAGAGATCGAGGTATCAGATAGAGCACATCGCCGGCAGAAAGGGAAAGGGAGCGGAATACTCCCCACCAGCCTGCGATACGATGAGAACCTATCAGAACTGCGTTGCCAACTGCAATGTTTCTCATCCGCTTAGCTACTACCAAAATTGCAAAAAAAGAAAAAAATCTACTTAATACTTTTTGCAGCCAATTTTATGTCCTCTGCTTTCACTGTTTTTCTACCGGCATTGTTGGCAATCTCAGCAGATTTCTTGGCAACTTTCATGGCGTAATCCTCGATCGCTTTGGCTAGTGCAACCTTCGCATCCTCGCTTACTCTAATCGCCCCTGCCTTTTTCAAAAGCCTCTCAACCGGCGCAAGGGGTAACTCCATCCGCATCTCCTCCGCTCATAAATTTTTGCAAACAACTCTTATATAAATTTTTTTATCTCTCAAACTTTTTTCTTGTCGAATGAGCTCTGGCATTGAACTCCATATTTTTTATTCTTGCATTCCAATCGTAGATAAAAATTTGGCCGAATTCTGGGCATTTTAGTCGGTTAGATCTCGAGATCGTAGATAAGCCTTCCACCAGTAATTCTGGCGTTCTTGCTTAGCTTGTGTGATAGAATCTTATGATCTAATATGTGAAAAACTTGAAAGCCCCGAAACGTCAGATAATCCGCCAGAAATTTTCGATGACACTTCCAAAAGAATTTCTCCACGTTAAAATGCTCAAACCTCGATTTCGGGGATTTCCTAACGTCGATAACGACCTATATCACATATTTTAGCAAATAGACTTAAAAAGGTGCTAAAATCCAGATTTGAGTGTCCAATTGTGTAGATCTTCAAATCTCCTGTATGTCCAGTAATTTCATCGCCTTTTCTGGACTTATCTGATAAGCATGTATAACGTTTGTAACGCTCCTGAAATCCCTCAAATTATGACTCACCATGAACTCCAGAACCCTCCTCCTCCGCTCAAGCTCCTCGCTGAGCTCTTTCAGGCTCCAGCCCCTGTGCTTCC
>JASKJN010000035.1 GCA_030153385.1 Archaeoglobaceae archaeon | reverse complement strand
TTTCTCGGGTATTATGGAGCCGGGATAGATTATAACATCCGCCTCTTTTAGAACCCTGTATCCCTTAAGCGTTAACAAGTCCGGGTCGCCGGGGCCGAAGCCCACAAAGTATACTTTCACCTTTTCACCCCCAAAATCAGCGAGAAGTAGCTCGCTTCATTTGGAATTTCATCGCTTACTCTCTGCCCATCCATGTGAAGTCGCTCAATAAACTTCAGATCCTCATAACCCATTTCTCTCAGTTTTCCTGCTATCTCCTTGCTATTTTTGGCCTTAAGAACCGCAACAACTTCAGGCTCGAAGTCGACGGTGATCAGAAGTGACTTCTTAACAAATGTCTTTGTCAGTGCAAGCGCTGAGAAGACAACGCTGACACCGGGTATTATCTCGACCTCCACATCTGGGGCGATTTTCAAGACCTCCTCAGCAAGAATTGAAAAAGTGGAATAAAGCGCTGCATCACCCAAACAGCAGAAGGCTATCTTCTCTCTTCTGCATCTATCCGCTATCTCTTCCGCAAGCCTTTTAGCCACTTCATGTCCCCTTCCCATTGGAAACTCGACGACTTTGGGCTCCCTGTAAGCTCTCACAATCTTACCCGCATTTTCCCCGGGAACGATCACTTCATCCGCTTCCCTGATCACTCTTAAAGCCTTCAGGGTGATGAGCTCTGGATCTCCCGGGCCAAGACTCACTCCCGTGAGCATCCCACCACCACAAAGACTGGATTTAGAGGTTTGAAAGCGGTTCCTCCCGCAAGCTCATACCCTTGCCAGATGTTTAAAGCAAGAATCTCGCCATCAAACCCCAGGCTCTTGATCTTTTCCATAGCCTTGAGCGCTACTTCGATTCTTGCGGCGTTCACCACAATCTTCTTAGCCTTTTTGCAGGCGATTCCAAGCATTTCTTCGATCCGCTTCGTCCCCCCAAAGAATACCAGATCGTATTCGTATTCCTTCAGAAAATCAAGTCCGTTCATGCAGGTAACCTCACAGTTAAGGCCATTAAGCCTCTTCTTCGCTTCTTCAACTACTTTCTCGTCGCTATCAACTGCAAAAACCTTTTTGACAAATGGAGCAAAGAATTCAGAAACTCCACCAGTGCCACATCCTATATCCGCAAAAACATCTTCTCTTGTCGGTTTTAACTTTGCAAAGATGACTCCGATTACCTCAAGCTTGGTCGCCTTCATTTCAACTCCCCCAAAGCCCTCCTGACTTTTTCTATAAATCCATCTTCGAAAACCAACACCACATCTTTTCCATTGTAAGCCTTTAAAATCGCTTCCAATATCTTTTCAGCCAGTTCATCCCTAGAATTCCAGTTCAGCCTAAACGTTGGTTCTCCAGAACGTTCCGCATTACTCGAAATTATGATCTTTCCCCCATAGCTTCTTATTCCAAGCTTTTTTGCAAGCTCATAATTTGGTCTATTTCCTTCGTAAACGATTTTTCCTGCCTCAATATAGTAAAAACTATCACCAACTCTCTCTGCAAGCTCGAAATCATGCGTTGCAACCACAACTCCCTTACCCAGCTTTTTGAGTCTCAAAATTAGCTCCACAGTTGAATCGAATCCCAACTGATCCAAGCCCGCGGTTGGTTCATCCAAAATCACGAAATCCGGATCCATAGCAATCGCATCCGCAATGGATAGTCTCTTCTTTTCACCACCGCTTAGCTGTCCACAAAGTCTATCCTCATAGCCTTCGAGTCCTACGAGCTTTAAAGCCTTCTCGACATTCTCAAGACTTAATCCCGCATTCATAGGCCCAAATGCAACTTCTTCCCAGACAGTTGGGGCTATGATCTGATCGTCAGGATTCTGAAAGACGAGAGCTACCCTTTTTCTCAGCTCGAAAAGACTTTTTTTGTCATACTCAACCTTAGTTCCGTTAAGCCTAACCTCCCCCTTTTTAGGCTTTAAAAGCCCGTTAAGATGCAGAAGAAGCGTTGTTTTACCCGCTCCATTCCTGCCCATAATAACGGTAACCTCAGATTGCTTAGCTTTGAAATTTACTCCCTTCAAAACTTCCCGGTCTCCGTAAGAGAACCACAGATCATTAGTTTCGATCATATGAATACCCCAGAGAGTATAGCTAAGAATGACAGAAGAGCGTAGAATTCCCCTCCACCTTTAACCTTTCTTGAAGGAAAAACTCCGTTGTAACATCTTGCCATTTTTGCCTTTTCGAATTTATCAACTTTCTCCATAGATTTAAGAAAGATCATGTAGCTCATCAAAGCGGTCGTCCTTAGCCTTCTTCGAAATCCAAAGAACCCGAGCCTCGCATCTGCAGATATTTTTAGATTTTCCACTTCTTCCAGCAAAATCTGAATCGATCTGTAGCCAAGGAGCATGATCTCTCTTAAAAATCCCTTTACCCGGAGTGCAGTAATGAATTCCGGAAGAGTGGTTGTCAGAATCAAATAACAAAAGGCAGAAAGAGCTGAAAAGCACCTTAGTAGAGTGCTTAAGGCAACCTCAAGGCTTTTATCGGTTATTCTCAAGAAATAAAGGCTTAAGATCTCCTTTCCATCGATTGTAAATAGAATCACAGCTACAGAAAAGACGATGAAAACTGCTGGAAGTATAAGGAGCCTCAGGAAGTATTTGGAAGCGTGAAGAGAAAGTGCAGAAAACAATATCAGAGCAATTAGCTGTGCATGTATGTCGACGATTATAAGTGGAAGGGAGAGCAAAACTAGCCAAACTCTTGCGTTTGAGCCTATGAGCTTTTTTGAGTTTATCTGAACGCTCTCAAGACTTTCTGTCATATCTCCCCAAGAAGTAGCCGATCAGGAACCCGCCTATAGCTGCTTGAATGCTAAAAAGCAAGCTTTCAATCTCTCCACTTGGTGGCTCGAACACTGGGGAAAACCAGGGTTCATAATGTGGATTTAACTCAGATATCGTCTCTTCCGCAATCTCGTCAGCACCTTTCCACTCCTGAGCACTGGAGATCGCAATTAGGAACAGTAAATAGAGTAGAATTTTAAATGGTTTCAAGCCATGCTCACCTCCGGAGAATATGCCTTAATGCTCCTGAGAAGTATTACCGCGATTACTCCCTCAAAGATCGCCAATGGCACCTGAGTGACTGCGAAGATGCCGAGAAATCTAATTGCAGAGAAGAGAACCCCCTCAACGCCGGGAAAAGCTGGAAATGCAAGTGCAAGCTGAAAAGAAAAGCTTTGTAGGCTATTAACCCGAAGAATGGCCCGACGATGCCCATCGATACCGTATTCGCTCCAAGCGTTGTCAAACCGCCATGAGCGAGCAATAGAGCCTGATAGAGCAGGGCTATTGAGGAAAGAAATGCGGTGATCGAGGGGCCGAATAGCACAACAGCAACTCCAGTCCCGGTGGGATGGGAACAGCTTCCAGTGACTGATGGAAGTTTTAGTGCGGAAAGAACGAAAATGAAGCCCAAAGAGACTGCAAGCAGGGATTTCGCTTTAGGGTTCCTTTCGATCTCCTTCTTCGCCTTCCAAGCTCCGTAAAGCAGAAATGGAATTGCCATCGCATACCAGAACGCACACCACTCAGCAGGCAGAAATCCTTCCATTATGTGCATCAAATCACCCTGAACTGAAGTAAACTTTATTGTATAAAAATGTTTTGACAGTATGTAAGAAAAAATGGATTTGATCAGCTGTTAGCTTTAAACAGCCTTATTGCCTCTCTAACACACCTCTTCTGCGCCTCTTTTGCCTCCTTCAAGCTCTCAGCAAGATCTGTTATCCAGGCACGCTCTAACAGTGCCTTCGCTTCTATAAGAGTATAGCTCGGAACAGACAAGAGCTTTTGAACGTATTCTTCTATGCCCCTCTCGAGATCTTCATATATCTCATTCACGAGCCCGATTTTCTTGCCTTCTTCAGCTGTAATCTGCCTTCTCGTGAAAACCATATCCCTCGCAAGTCCATCTCCAACGATTCTTGGGAGAATATGGAGCGCACCCATGTCGGGGATTATACCAAATTCTGGCTCTCGAAGATAGAATATCGTCCCAGGAGTTGCTATGCGGATGTCCGCGGTTAAAGCTAACTGAAATCCACCACCAATTGCATAGCGCTGAACCGCGGCAATTACAGGGATTTTGAGAGTCCTCAAATCGTAAATTATCTCCTGAACATAATCTATTGACTCCTGCAATTCTTTTTCCCCTTCTTCAGTTCTCGTCAGCCTCATCAAAACTTCTCTGTCCATTCCCGCACAGAAGGTGTCTCCTTCCCCAGTCAGCACCAAAACTTTTGCTGAAGAACTTTTAACAGCATCTATTGCCTCTCTGAGTTCTGCTAAAAGTTGAGGGTTCAAAGCATTCTTCTTCTCTGGTCTGTTGAGACTTATTCTCGCAACTCCATCTTTAAAACTAAGCTTCACCTTTTCCATGCTCAGTCTAAATTAGGATTAGTATTTAAAATTACTCAAATTTTTAGCAAATTCCCCTGCCTTTTCAGGGATTCAGCTTTGATTGGCAATTTCCGTTAAATAATAAACAAGTAAAAAATTCTCGTTAATTGACTGTTTCCGTTCTAAAATCCTCTGCGATATAGTTCGATCACCAAGTAGTTCACGAGCAGTTCTGTTATCTCAGGTGGAATTGCATCAAATAGCTCATAAATCATCGCCATTTCATCTGGCAATCCCTTTTCCAAGCCAAAAGCTTTTATCAACTCGTTTCCATATAGCTCGATGTACTGCTCAACTCTCGTCATTAGCAGTCTCAAAGCCTCAGGATCCTCGCCCGTGGAAAGCAAAGATGTTATCATCCCTAAACCTCTCACAACTTCAGCCTCTGCAGGAGCTTTTGCCTCAGACTTTGCCTCCTCAACTGCCCTCAGAAACTCGTCTGCTAGCATATCGTGTATTGGTGTGATCGTGAGATGTATGCTTCTTGGAATCTTGAAGTCCTTCTTGCTTATTTGTGGCAAAACAAGCCATCCTTTTTTCATCAATACATCTGTAAGCGTGAAGAGATCAACTTCTTCAGATGTAAATGCTACTATTGGCGATCTTGGTTTTCCAAGAAGCTTGAAGCCAAGACTCGAGAAACCATCAATAATTTTCCTTCTCGCACTCAGTATCTTTCTCGCAAGCTCCGTATAACCCTCTTCACCGAGGTAATGCAGTATTGCCCAAGTAGCTGCAAGTGGACCTGCTGATCGTGAAGACAACACAGCTGGATTCACAATTGGATAACCGGGCCAGCGAAGGTTTGCGTACTGCGCAAGCATTTTGTAAAAAGGCTTTTTGAATAAAACGATGGATGAACCTATGCTTGAATATGCATACTTGTGCGGATCAAGAGACATAGAAGATATTCCTTCAACCCTAAAGTCGAATTCTGGAATATCTTCGCCAAGTTTCTCGAAAAACGGCAGTATGAATCCTCCAACGCATGCATCGACATGAAGCCAGACTTTTTTGTCTTCTGCTATCTCAGCAAATTCTTTAACTGGATCTATAGTTCCAAATGGCCAGTTTGGTGTTGATGCTACGATCATTGCCGTGTTCTCGGTTATGGCCTCATTTATGGCATCTGGGTCCCCCTCAAGCGTTTCTGGATTAACTGGAACCCTTACGACCTTCAAACCCATATATTCTGCAGCTTTCTCATAACACGGATGCGCATGTATGGGCATAACAATTTCAGGCATCTGGAACCCCTTCCGTATAATAAAATTGTCCCTCGCCGCCTTTACTGCAAGAAAAACGCTCTCTGTTCCTCCAAAGGTATAAGTTCCAACAACTTCTCCATCTGCATGCATCAATCTCTTTGCAATGTCAACAACTTCCTTCTCCATTTTCATTGCACTTTTGAATTCCGTGAAATCTAGAATGTTTTTATCCATAAACATCTCGAAAGCTCTGTGCGCGACTTCTCTCAACTCTTCATTGCCTGGCTCAAAGGCTATCGTAAATAGTCTCCCAGAATAGGGGTTCGCATCAAGGTTTGCAAATTCGCCAAGCCGTTTAAAGATCTCCGCCTTGGAAAGACCAGATTGTGGTAGCATAAAATATGAGATTAATTAATCTATATAAATCTAACTCTACATCGCACCGTATGGCTGGACTAAAGAACTCCTTTCACTGCGTGGTTTTTTAGTTTATAAAAGCTTATAATTTTCTCTCTACTCTTCTCGGAAGTCTAAAAGCGAAAATTTAATATTCTTGAAGTAACTGCGGTGACCAATGGATGGTAGACTGGTTGATCACCCGATATTAAAGTTCGAAAGAGGAAAAGAAGTCACAATATACTTTAACGGGAAGCCTATAAAGGCTTATGAAGGGGAGACTGTTGCAGCAGCACTCTATGCAGCAGGAGTGAGAATTTTCAGCAGATCTTTTAGGTGGCATCGCCCAAGGGGTTTCTTCTGTGCAATTGGCAAGTGTTCTGCATGCATGATGGAAGTTGATGGCATACCGAATGTCAGAACTTGCAAGGTTTATGTAAGAGATGGGATGCAGGTAAGAACGCAAACGGGATATCCGAATGCTGAAAAAGACATTTTTGCTCTTGCAGACAAGCTGATAGACCGGTTTTATCCGCATGGAAGTCATTATACAAAGTTTACAAATCCGTTGATTCGGGACTTTGTTCTTTCACAGCTCAGAAAGATGACAGGTTTTGGAAAACCTCCAAAAGCAGTTTACGAAGGAAAAGCCAAACACGAGGAAATAAGCTGTGATATTCTTGTAGTAGGCGGTGGACCCGCGGGAATGTCTGCAGCGATAAATGCGGGCAAGTACGGAGCAAAAGTTTTGCTTGTTGATGAAAATCCATTCCTCGGTGGACAGCTTGTAAAGCAAACCCATCGATTTTTTGGTTCTGCCAAGCACAAGGCTGGAACAAGGGGAATAAGAATAGCCAAGATACTTGAAGAAGAATTGCAGAAAATACCGAACGTAATGGTGCTGAAAGAGACGAAGGTTTTTGGTATCTACAACGGCGGTAAGGAAGTTGGAGCAGTGCAGAAAGACAAGTTACTGAGAATAAAACCAAAGAAAATAATAATCGCAACTGGTGCTTATGAAAGGACTCTTGTCTTTGAGAATAACGATCTGCCTGGTGTTTATGGGGCGGGTGGTGTGCAGACACTTATGAACGTTTACGGTATCTACCCAGGAACCAGAGGGCTTATAGTTGGTTCGGGAAACGTTGGCCTTATCTTGAGCTACCAGCTCATGCAGGCAGGCGTAAAAGTCGCTGCAGTAGTTGAGGCCATGCCAAGAATAGGCGGTTATTTTGTTCACGCTGCGAAAATACGACGTCTTGGCATACCAATATATGTAAGGCACACCGTGCTTAGAGCTTTAGGCAAAAATAAGGTCGAAGGGGCGGTAATAGCCGAGCTTGATGAGAAATGGAATCCAATAAAGGGAAGTGAGAAGAAAATAGACTGCGACTTCATATGTGTTGCAGTTGGTCTATCCCCCGCACATGAACTTCTTTATCAGGCTGGCTGTAAGATGAAGTTTGTTCCTGAGCTTGGTGGCCTTGTTCCATTAAGAACAATATACAACGAGACAAGTGTAACTGGAATATATGCCGCTGGAGACGTTGCAGGGATAGAAGAGGCTACAGCTGCGATAATGTCTGGAAGGATTGCATCGATTCATGCTACCGTCGCTCTTGGCTATGGAGGTGAAGAAGCCAAGAAAGAGCTTGAAGAAGCTGTCAAAGACCTGCAAGAATTCAGAGCTGGACCTTTTGGTGAGAAGATTGTAAGCGGAATAGCAAAATGTATGCTTTCAAGTTGAGGTGTAAGTATGAAGTATCTTGAAAGAGGATACTTAGAAAAAGACGAACTTCCACCTTTTCCAAGTGAGGAGAGACTTAAAAAGAGGCCTGTAGCTTATATCGAATGCCCACAGCCAATTCCATGTAGCCCATGCTTTGAAGCTTGTTCAGTGGGTGCAATAAAAATGGATAACATCAACGATCCACCAGAAGTTGATTATGAAAAATGCACGGGATGTATGAGCTGTCTTAGAGTTTGTCCGGGTCTTGCTGTATTCATTCTCAGGCTTAGAGAAGATGGAAAAGGCGAAGTTACACTGCAGTATGAATTCCTACCTTGGCTAAATAAAGGAGACAAAGTGGAACTTTTAAACAGAAAAGGAGAAGTTGTCGGTTACGGAGTTGTGAATTGGGTATTGCCACCGGAGAGAAATGACCAGACCTCGCTTGTAAGAGTTGAAATGGATGCATCGCTCATTTACGATGTTAGAGCTGTAAGAAAGGTGAGAGAATGAGGAAAGTAGTTTGCAGATGTGAAGATCTAAGTGAGGAAGATATAATCCATGCAATAGAACTTGGTTTTAAAGACATAGAAAGTTTAAAAAGGTTCACGGGAGCCATGACTGGGCCATGCCAAGGAAAAGGATGCATGATGCACATTCTGAGGATTTTAAGCCAAAAAACTGGAAAGAGCGTTGAAGAGATAGGGGTAACAACTCAGAGACAGCCTGTAAACCCAGTCCCTCTTTACATCCTTTCAGGTGATGAAAAATGAAGGTGGCAGTTATAGGCGGAGGAATTTCTGGGTTAGGGGTCGCTTACTTTCTTGCAAAGCTTGGAGCAGAGGTAGAAGTATTTGAGCAAAAATATCTGCTCTATGGCGCAAGCGGAAGAAATTCTGGTGGCATAACCGCTCAATTCATGGACAAAGAGCTAATCGAAATGGCTTTAAGAACCATGAAACTATACGAGAAACTTCAGTCAGAAATAAAGTTTAACTTCCTACTGAGGAAAGGTGGCTACCTTAAACTTTCAGATAATCCAAGAGAACTTGAAAAAGAAGTCGAGTATCAGAAAAGTGCTGGACTGAAGGTAAAGTTCCTCAGCCCCGAAGATGTTAAGGAGATATTCCCAGATATAAACACAAACGCCTTCAAAGCTGCAAGCTACTTTAAAGATGGTGCAGTTATTTTTCCCTGGCCTGTGATATGGGGACTGGCGAAAGGTTGCAGAGAGCTTGGTGTTAAAATCTACGATTGGACTCCCGCAGAGGTTGTCAGTGAGACAGAGGTCAAAGTCAAGAATGAAGTCAAAAAGTATGATGTAATTGTAAACGCTGCTGGAGCATGGAGTGCTGAGATAAATAATAAGCTTGGCATAAAGAACGATTTGAGAGTTGTTAAGGAAGAAATATGTGTTACTGAAAGTTTAAGACCGTATATAGATCCCTACATCATACACTCAAACGGTCTTTATTTATCTCAGTCCATGAGGGGAGAGATAGTAGGTGGGATAGTTGGGAAAGCTGGAGAAAAGTCGCTGGATAGCTCACTCGACTTTCTGGTAAAATATGCAAAGCTTGCCACAAAGCTTGTACCAAAGCTTCGCGGTTTATCTATTTTGAGACAGTGGTCAGGAGTATACGACGAAACTAAAAATGGAAAACCAAACTTTGGTTTTACGGGAAAGGTCTTCCAGTTGAATGGCTTTGGGAAGAATGGAATGTCCTTGGCTCTGGCATACGCAGAAAAGGCAAGCAAAGAGATTATGAAGAGTTAAATGATTTTTTGTCTCAGCGTTTGCGATACCAGCTTTCTTTTATTTTGAGCTTCTTTAGCAAGCAATTGAGTTCTTGAAATCAAAAAACGATAAAACTGAGGAAGCATATCATAGACATTATCAAAGCGTGTATCGAGCCTGTAATGACCGATCCTTCCCCCAGTTTTCCTGCTATGAGTCCGGAAAAAACCGCAATGATCATAGAGCTACGGAACAGCATTTGGGTGTAATATGGAAGATCGACGTTGATATCTGCAGAAGCCATTGATGGCAATAGCTTTGTCAGGCTCAGCATGACTATTCCGAGAAATGTTAAGAAGATTAGGTAGTGCTAGCAGTGTAAACGTGGAGCGATGCTACTCCTTCTCTGCTTGCTTTTAATCTCATAAATTCGGAAAATTCGGAAGTAGTTAGGATACTCAAAATATTACCGAGAAAGTTTTGAAAAGGATCCAAAGATACGTTATGGCGAGATGAAAACCTGTAGAAGGATAGAAGAAAGCTTCAAACACTCCAAAAGTAGAGGTCGAGCCTTAAAGAGAGATCCCAGCTGTTGTAATAATTTCACAAATACTGTAGCAAATTGTTTGGATGAATTTTCTAAGATTAAGTATAAAAACTGCTTTGTTAATACTTAAGCCAAAAATTTAAATCTCGTAATAACTTCGTTGTAATATGAATCTTCGAAGTAATAAAGTAGTTATAGTTAGCCTGATATTAGCGCTGTGCGGGATCTCAGCGATAGCAATAGCTACAAGCGGAAGTATGGATCTTCTGGAAACCGCCTCAGAAGACGTGACGTTCTACGCAGTTGGTAATAATGTCTTTTATAACGGGAAAAATTACAGCGATATCTTCTATTATGTGCGAATAAAATCGCCGGAATACGATTACTGGAATGGTACACTGCTCATAAATTCTTCAGAATTTGTTCTGGAATTCCCAATTGGTTGGGAAAAACTTGTGAAAATTTATTCGGATGGTAAATGTTTTTACAACGGCTCCCTAATAGAAGAGCATATGTACACTGCAAGCGTTAGCTCAAGTTCAAGTTCAGCAAAAATAAATCCAAAAATCATAAAAACATGTAAATATTGTCTGGAAGTAATTTTCTACAAAACATCAACTTCTACAAGCGAGAGGAAAACTTACTCTTTCATAGGATACATCTTCAACAGCTGCGATCCAGAAAGCTATGATTTCGTTCAAATTTCTGGCTACGGAAATGTAACGCAAACACCTCTTAAACTTGTTTTCCGGTGAAAGCTATGAGAGTTTGGCGCAACTTCATAATTTTTTTGTTATTGATGTGCCTTACATATAACGCTTCCGCGGTAACTGTAAAAGATTCAGCGGGAAATACCGTTGAAATCGATAAGGCTGAAAGAATTGTTTGCTTGAGTGGCGATTGCCTGGAAGCGGTTATAATTCTTGGAGCAAAGGAAAGAATTGTCGGACTTGGTAGCTACGCGCTTCAAAAACCATATGCTCCAAAGGTTGCAGACGTTGGTAAATGGAGTGATCCGAACATTGAAGCGATAATCAGCTTAAAACCAGATGTCGTTATCACCTACGTTCAATGGCCTGAAAAAGAAAAACTTGAAGAGAAACTCAAAGGGACTGGAATAAAAGTAGTTAGGCTCGATCTATACAAGATAAACACTATTTTTGACGAATTCATAACTCTCGGAAAGATCTTGGGAAAGGAAGATAAGGCAAAAGAGATCGCGGATTACTGGAGATCTCAGCTCGATCTTATCAAAAGTAGAGTGGAAAGTTTAGAAAAAGTGAGAGTTTACTGGGAAAGCTACAGTGATTACTCAGCAGCCGGCAATGGGACAGGTTGGAATGAGATACTCCTGATCGCTGGCGGAATAAACGTCTTTGATGAAAAAGGTTATCCGAAGGTTGATGCGGAGAAGATAATTTCAAAAAATCCAGAAGTCTTTATAAAATCCATTTCTTCTTCAGTATTCCAGCCTCTCTCTGATGATCGCTCAAAGCTGATTGATGTTTACGAGAAGCTTAGATCGCGACCTGAAATAGCCCAGATCGATGCTGGAAAGAATGGAAAAGTATACGTTGTTTGCATGGACTACCTTCACAGCACGTTCGGCTTGATAGCAGAAGTAGCTTACGTTGCAAAAATTCTCCATCCCGAGCATTTTTCTGATTTAAATCCCGAAGAACTTCACAGAAAATACATTGAGAGTCTCGGAATTAGTTTCAATGGTACTTGGATATACCCGGATTTATCCCAGAAAGAAGAGCAAAAACCACACAGCACTCCAGGATTCGAAGTAATTTCTGCTGTTCTCGCTTTGATGTTTGCTCTGAGGAGACATGATCGCTTATAAGCATCTCCTAATCCGAATTCCCATTTTCGGACTAATATTTTTACTTCCATTTATACTTGCGGTTATCTCAGCAGGAATAGGATATCTCAAAATTTCACCAGAGGATGTTGCAAAGTCTATTTTAAAACAGATAAACTCAATGATCTTTGGTCTGAATGAAGAAATGTCAACAGCGGATGTTGTGATCTTTCAGATAAGACTGCCAAGGATTGTATTAGCGGGAATCGTTGGCTGTAGCTTGGCTGTAAGCGGGGCAGTTTTGCAAAGCCTTTTCAAAAATCCGCTTGTTGAACCATATATTTTGGGAATATCAAGCGGTGCAGCGTTTGGTGCTGCGCTGGCAATAGGCTTCGGATTCCTTGGTGGCTCTGTCCAGCTTCTTGCCTTCATCTTTGGAATAATCTCCGTCTTTTTAGCTTACAGCATGGCAAAGGTTGGTGGGGAGGTGCCTGTAGTAAACTTGGTTCTTGCAGGAATAATAGTCTCAGCCCTTTTTACTGCTTTAACTTCTTTGGTAAAATTCTTCGTAGATCCTCATCAGCTTGCTGGAATCGTTTA
Source organism: Archaeoglobaceae archaeon (assembly GCA_030153385.1). Classification (GTDB taxonomy): domain Archaea; phylum Halobacteriota; class Archaeoglobi; order Archaeoglobales; family Archaeoglobaceae; genus WYZ-LMO2. The sequence continues at coordinate 4,412 of JASKJN010000035.1, read as the reverse complement.
CTGGATAATGGGAAGCTTTTCTTATGCAACTTGGAGCAATATTGCAATAGTAACGCCTCCAATATTAATTTGCCTTCTTTTAATAACAGCGATGAGCTGGAGGCTTAACGTTTTATCGCTAAGCGATGAAGAAGCAAAAGCTCTTGGCGTCAATGTAAACAGGGATAGATTCACCGTTTTATGCCTTGCCACGCTTATGACTTCTTGTGCAGTATCTGTGAGCGGAATAATAGGCTGGGTTGGGCTTTTAATTCCTCACATTGTTAGATTGGCTTTCAGCTCTGATAATAGAGTCGTTATTCCAGTCTCCGCCTCACTTGGAGCAAGTTTCATGATCTTAGCAGATGATATTGCAAGAAGCGCTTTCAGCTTTGAGCTACCGATAAGCGTTCTTACAACTGTTTTGGGAGCGCCAGTTTTCATGATCTTGGTTAGAAAGAGGGCGAGAAGAGTATGGTCTTGAAGGTTGAGCGATTAAGCTTTGGATACGGAAAAAGGATTGTTTTGAACGGAATAGAACTTGAATTAAAGGATGGAGAGATATTGGTCCTTCTTGGGCCAAATGGTTGCGGGAAAACAACTTTGCTCAAATGCATAAATCGAATTTTGAAACCAAGTGAAGGCGCAGTTTTTATCGATGGCAAAAATTACTTGGAAATGAATGAAAGGGAAATTGCAAGATCTCTGGGCTATGTTCCGCAAGATCACAAGCCACCTTTTCCCTATAAAGTTTTAGACTTCGTTTTGCTTGGAAGATCTCCCTATCTTGGCATTTTTTCTTCTCCAAGCGAAAAAGACAGAAGTATAGCGATTGAATCATTAAAAGCTGTAGGGATTGAGCATCTTGCAAACAGGCCTTATACAGAGCTAAGCGGAGGAGAAAGACAGCTTGTTTTGCTTGCAAGAGCTCTGGCGACGAATGCAAAGATTCTCCTTCTCGATGAGCCAACAGCACATCTGGATTTCAGAAACACGCACAGAATTCTTGCAGCGGTAAGAAGGATTGTGAAGGAAAGGAATCTTTCAGCAATAATGACACTTCATGATCCGAATTTAGCTTACAGGTACGCTGACAGAATTGCGGTGATCGGAAATGAGAGAGTACTAAAAGTTGGCAATCCTGAGGAAATAATAACGGAAGAAGTGCTTAAAGAGGTTTATGGGCTTGATGTAATAATTCTGAGCCTTGATGGTATAAAATTCGTTGTTGCAGAGGTGATATGATGAAGCTAGTCTTTATCATTGGCTACGATTCCGTTGCAATTCCTTTGCTCAGAGATGTTTTGAAGAGCGAAGCGGAGGAACATGGATTTGAATTCATGGTATTAAGTGATTCAGAATGCTCATCTTATATAAACGAGCTGATAAATTGCGACGCTTTATTTGCATATTCAAGGAATTTGCCAGAGGAAGTGGTTGAGATATTCAGGAATCCAAAAGCAAAAGTTATCATCTCAGTCCATCCAGAATACCCGAGTAAAATAAGATTTGACTCCTTTTTGAAGGCAAGGGAATTCTGGTTGAGAGCGGGAAAAGAGAACTTTTCAGGTTTAGTCCATTTGATTTTGAAGGAACTTGGGTTCGAAGTTGAGGTTCCTGAAGTCAGGCATGTTCCTTGGCACGGTATTTACCATCCCGATCTTGGTATTTTCGATCGCGTCGAGCAATTTCTTAAAAAATACGAGAAAAGACCTCTCGTCGGAATCATTGCCTACAGAAACCACGTCCTTTTTGGCAAGGCTGAATATTTAGATGAGCTCATTAGGGAGATTGAAAAAGAGGGCGTTGGAGTTATTCCGGTATTTACGAGAAAGCATAAAGATGAGTTTGTTGAAGTTCCTGATGTCTCTGAAAGCATCGATAAATTCTTCTTTTTAAATGGAGAACCTTTAGTCGATGCGATTATCAATCTAAGCTATTTCTCTCTTCTTAAAGGGAAAATTGAGATTCTCAGGACTCTTGGAGTCCCAGTTTTGAGCCCGCTCACTTCATTTTACATGACTCTTGAGGAATGGCTTGAAAGCGATTCCATTGACTACCTCAGCCAGGTTTACAATGTAATAATGCCCGAGATAGATGGATTAATTGAACCAATTCCCTATTCTTTCCCTTTAATCGGTGAAACAAAGGACTATAAGCCCTTCAGACCTCATGCTAAGCTTATCGCTAGAAGAGTTAAGAAATGGGTTGAACTGAGGAGAAAAAAGGTTTCAGAAAGAAAAATTGCGATCGTCCTCATTAATCCCCCATGTAAAAATCTTGAATCATCGATCGGTGTTGGATTTGGGCTCGATGTTCCTGAAAGTGTTGTTAGATTGCTGAGTAGACTGAAAGAGCTTGGTTATGCAGTTGAAAATGAGCCAAAAAGCGGAGAGGAATTGATAAGAACATTTCTAAGCAGGAAAGCGATAAGCGAGTTCAGATGGACAAGCGTTGAGGAAGTGGTTGCTAAAGGTGGCGCGTTAGGATTTGTCGACTACGAAACATACATTTCATGGCTCAGTGAACTGCCCGAAGAGGCAAGAGAGAAGCTAATCAGAGACTGGGGAGATCCAGCAGAAGTTCTTGCGAGGAGAATTAAGAAAGAGCTTGTTGGAATGGTATACGATGGAAAGTTTGTAATCCCGGGACTAAGATTCGGGAATATTGTAATCCTGACTCAGCCGAAATTTGGATGTGCTGGTTCTGCGTGCAATGGAAATGTCTGCAGAATCCTTCACGATCCAACCATAACTCCACCTCATCAGTGGCTTGCGGTTTATCGCTGGCTTACGAGAATCTTTAAAGCGGATATTTTAATTCACTTCGGTACCCATGGATATCTCGAATTTCGCCCTGGTAAAGGCGTGGGGTTATCACCGAGCTGTTGGCCTGAAATAAGCATCGACGACGTTCCGCATCTCTATGTTTATGCTGTTTCAAATCCGATGGAAGGAGTAATTGCAAAGAGAAGGAGCTATGCGACAATTTTGGACCATGTTTACCCTCCGATGGCAATGGCAGACGTTCTTGAGGACATAGAATCCCTAATAAGTCAATTTACCCACGCAAAATGCCTTGGAGACCTGCTGAGAGCTGAGAAGATCTATGAAGAACTTCTTGAAAAAGCGAAGAAGGCAAATCTCCCCATTATAGCAAATACTCCTGAGAAAGTTGTTGAAGAACTGCACAGACATGTTACAGCCATTAGGGAGACGCAGATCGAACTCGGATTGCATATTTTTGGTTCTTCGAACAGGGAGAAGGCTATTGAGTATGTCATTACCGCAATGGCCAAAGATACCCATTCCTATCCATCGATCAGAAGAGTTCTTGCAGAATATCTTGGTTTAGATTATGATGAGTTGAAAGAGAGACCAATGGAAGTTAACAGACTCGGATTGATAAATACCGAAACCATGAGATTTTTGCACAAAACAGCCCTGGAAGTTCTCAAAAGATTGGTTGACATGGGTTTGAGTTCTAAAAGCATCGAGGTTGATGTTCTTAAGCAAATTTTGATGGAGGTGGTCGATCTTGAACTTAGAAATCTTAAAAGAGAATGCTCTTCTTGAAGCCTTTAGAAGGGCGCTCGAGATCTATGAGAAAATAAATGCGTGTGGAGATTGCGAAGTTCAGGGATTTTTAAACGGGATCTCTGGGCGATATGTCGAACCTGGGCCATCGGGATCGATAACGAGGGGGAAAATCGAAATCCTTCCCACTGGCAGAAACTTCTTTGCAATAGATCCATCAAGCCTTCCAACGAAATCCGCATGGAAGGTTGGAGTTGAAACAGCAAATAAACTGCTAAGGCACTACATTGAAAAGTACGGCAGATATCCCGAAACCATAGGACATGTCTTGTGGAGCATAGATGCTTACAAAGCGGACGGGGAGCAGTTGGCCCAGATACTGTATTTACTTGGTGTTAGGCCCAATGGTGGGAAGCTTGAGGTAATTCCTTTGGAAGAGCTTGGAAGACCGAGGATCGATGTATGCGTAAGGCTGAGTGGCATTGTGCGAGACACTCTTCCAAATTACGTCTATTTGATCGACGAAGCGGTTGCAAAGGTTGTATCACTTGAAGAGCCGTTAGAGATGAACTTCGTAAGAAAACATTACTTTGAACAGCTTGAAAAACTATCAGACCTTGGGATAAGCAGTGAATTTGCCAAATGTAGGGTTTGGGGACCACCACCAGGAGCCTACGGGGCGGGTGTGAATTATGCGGTCGAAGCATCCGCCTGGAAGGAGGATGATGATCTCGCAAAAGTATGGGTTCAATGGAGTGCATATGGTTACACGAGAGAATTCTATGGCAAAAAAGCTGTAGAGGCTTTTTTGCTGAATCTGAAATCTGTTGACGTTGTAACGAGAAATCATCCAAGCGATGAGCATGATTTGACGAACTGCTGTGGCTACTTTGCCCA
>JASKJN010000008.1 GCA_030153385.1 Archaeoglobaceae archaeon | reverse complement strand
TTGGCATGATAATAAGTGGAACGGAAAAATTTGCAAGGACCCTTCCAATAATGACTATTGTAGAGGTAATTATTCTCTTCTTTCTCCAAGAATTCAAAGCTATAAAGCTAATAAAATCGAGCAATTTTATAATTCCATTTATCAATACCATAGTTCTATCCAACGATTAACTTAAAGTCCTCTTCAGGTATTTCTCTAATCGCCTTTCCCATTAAATGCCCAGTCCATTTTTTCTTGTTCTTTATGAACTTAAGCTTAGGAATAAGCGGTTTGAATTCAACTGGCTTTTCAAAGATTTTCACAGGCTTGAGGTTTATGCGAAAAGGAAAGCTTTTGTTCCCCATTCCTTTAGGAGTTTTGAAGATCCTTAAAGAGTCTTTAAAAGCTTCTGAAGCCGCTTCATAAACAGCAACTATCCTTGAAGGTTTAACTTCATCTCCAATATTTTCCTGTTTCAGATAGATTAGAAGCTTGTCGCCCGGTTTAACTTTAGCAATAGTATTCTTGTGCCTTTCTGGAACACCAAAAACATTCTTCTCCTTAATCACCTTCCAGTTCTCCTCAGTTGTTATGCAGAGCCAGTATCCCATCTGATCACCAGCTTTATTTCCAAAAAACTTATTGATAAATTTTGTTGTTTCATTTTACACTTCTCAGCTTCTTCCAGATCTCATTATTTTTTAGAAAGCCACTTTTTCAAAGATTTTTTCAATATATTTTTCGTCCTCTTGGAATAGTATGTTGCGTTTTTCGAAGTCTTCTTTTGTGTGACTACCTTCTCCAAAAGTCTTTTTAATATCATCATAGGAAGATACAGATACAATAAATGCGTCCATTTTTAAAATCTCTGATTTCCGTTCTTTATTTAACTCATCATTTACCTTTTTCTCTATTTCCCTTATATCTGAGGTGCAAAATCTGATTTTATCATCGTTAAAATTCCCGAGATTTCTAATGCCTTTTGGATCTACAAAAATCATATTTTGCTTGTTATCTTTTTTAATCCATATAATAAAATCTGGATAAAATCCAGAACTTATGAAAAACCCTACCCCCCTTCTTGAAAGATTCCTGAGCAGGAAAATATCCATATCCTTAAACAAACTTTTATTTTTATTTAAGAATTCTCTTAAATCTTTTACGAATTTTGTTTCTCCTTTATTTAATTTTACAGGGACTGATTTTATTTCTTCCTTGTTTTTTTGCCATATTACCAGCGGTGTGTATAGGTGGTTGTCAAGATGTAGTAGGAAATAATCCCCTGCTTTCCACTTGCTTGAAAGCTCTCCAGCATTATATTTCTCGAGCTGTTCCATAACTTCTTTTATATCATTTACCATTTCCATCGGAATTTTGATAATGATATCTTTCGGAAACATATCAGAATGTTCTCTTCTCAGAGGCTCTACCTCCAGGTAGTCCATAGTTTTCTTTTTCTCCTCCCGTCTGTAGAATTTCTGAATGTAATCTTTCAAAACGAGTAAAACCAAATTGTGCAATTTTTTAATCCCATCAAAAGAAACTATCCTCAATAAATGTTTATTTCCATTATATTCAATTTTTAATCCCAGAGATTCAGCAATTGATATCTTGTATTTCTTTGAAGTTGCTATTTTTTTGATGATTTCCTTATCCACTATTAAATTGAACATCCCCTTAGTGATTTTGTAGTTCAAAATCTCTAAATAAATCGAATCCCAGTTGAGCAATTCAAAGTATTTGTCCGGTATGTCTACTTCATCGGTAACGGTATCCGCTTTCTGCACTTCTAAGCCATGTGCAATTGTAATTTTTGGTCTCAAGTCTATTCTGATGTTTTTCAAAATGTTTTCGTCAAAATCCAGCTTTAAAGGATGTTTTAGAAAATCAAACTCTTCTTTGGTTTTAATTGTATAAATTTTCTCCTCCCATGCTTCTGGTCTGTTGAATTTTATTGGTATTGCAATCTCTCTATAATTCACATCTTCCTTATTTATTGTCTCGAGAAATGCCTTTATGTAATCCGCATTTAATCCGAAAATAAAAAGGGTTTGCAACAATTTTAGTTTATAATCAGAAGCTTCTTCTCGTTTTAGTGAATAATTCTTTCCCTTTAACCTTACGCCCCTACCGAAAAGCTGAATGATTTGAGGTCCCTCACCTTTCCCCATGTTTATCAGACACATATTTGAAACTCTCCAAGAGTTCCAACCCTCAATAAATTTTTTAGAACCAATTAAAATGTTTACACGAGAATTACTCTCATTTATTCCAAAAAATAGCGATTGGCTGAAATGATCGTCTTTAACTTCGATTTCCAATTCTTTGATCAATTTTTTTAACTCCTGTATATCACCTACGTTAACAACACCAAAATATTTTTCTCCTGTAGTCGTTTTAAGTCCCAATTCTCCTTCAGCATTCTTTATTTCGTAAATTTCTAATCTGCCTTTACCACCAAAAACTTTTAGATAAATATCTTCAACGATCTCGTTAATTTGTTTTCCTCTTATAAATTCAAATTTGCCTCTGAAAATGTCGTTTCCGTCTTTATCTATGAGTCCCGATTCTCCGTTAATTATCTTCTCAATATTTTCTTTCAAGTGATTTTCGTCTCTTAATATCTCATCTAAAAACTGAATTACTCTAACCACATCAGAGTTGATACCCTTACCAGAAACTTTGCTTCCTACAAAAATCCATAACGGTTTCTCTACATTATACTCTCTTAGATCTTCTTTATGTTCTTCGAATACTATTAACTGCTCGTAAAATGACAGAAGCCCCGCTGTAAGCAGTAAATCTCTTTGAGTTTCTGTATAAGCGTCCTCTCTAATGTTATAAACGTAGAAATCTTTTCCATATCCATCTGTGTAAAAGTATTTGTATGAATAATCAAAGATTATTGCTTTTGCATACTCTTCAAGCAGATCTTTATTTCTTCCGATAACTTGTCCAAAAGTTGCTGAATACTCGAACAGAAATCCATCCTTTCCAATCTCTTCCCTTAACTTTTTCCATTTCTGTTCTTCTGTTCTTTGCCCTTTATGCCCCTCATCGATAAAAACCAGATTTTTGCCATCAAAATATGAAATATCAACACTTATGCCTTCCCCAGTTTTTTCTTTTGTTAACTTGTGGATGTCTATGATTAGAATTTCGCCATTTCTTGTTTTTAGGCTATCTATATTTCCGTCGTATAGCTTGCAAGGAATTCCACTTAACTTCAGTTCCTCGTAATGCTGTTTCGATAATCCCTCATTTGGAGTTATAAGGATAATATTATCCCAATTGTTTTTAGAGTACTTTAAAATCTGCCAGTAGTTTATGTGCATTATAAGAGTTTTTCCACTTCCAGTAGCCATCCAGAAAGCAAGTTTTTTGAGATCCTTTTCTGTGAAAGGATTAATTTTATTTTTGCTACTGTTTTTGGAGTTGAATTTTTCCAAAAACTCATTAAGTTCCTTCAGGAATCTATCTCTTTCGTTATAGTATTTATCTAGAAATATCTCTGCAAATAAAACTGCTAAATACTGGAAGTACTTAAGATTCAAACTAGGTTGTCTTCTATTCTGTCTTAGTCTTTCAACATACTCTTTTATCGCTTCATCATATCTTAGAAGTAAGTTCTTCCATTCAGGTTCAGGTTTTAAACCTATTAAAACGTCTACAAAATAACTTCTACCTGTGGAGTCGTATCCTTCCTGAGTATCTTTTAGTTTCTCTCTTAATTCGTTGAAGTCTTCAAAACCAAAGAGATTTAGGAAGTATTTATTCAGTACAAGGTGTTTTTCGAGTTCCAGCACCATTTTTATCCCCCTTCTTTTAACTTATTTCTTCAAACATTAGGGATTTAAATACGGGCTCTATATGCTTGAATCCTTTAATCAAAGCTTCCCCACTAATGTAAATCTCATCTGGATTGGATTCTCTAATAGTCTTCTCAATAATCTCCCTATCCTTTTCGAAGTCAATATCTTCTATGCTTCTCCAAACAACAGAAACCCTTTTACCGTCTTTCTCTCCAAAGACAAACACATATTTCCTTCCGTTTTCATACAATACTTTGTATTTATCTACTTTCAAACCAAGAAGGTAATTGAATGTCTCTACCAGATCAACGTTCACTATCTTCTGCTGATAGTTCTCAATGAATTTCAGCTTATAGCTAAATGGATCTTCCATCTTATCTATGTTAAGGAACGTGCTACTATTCTTTGTCTCCCATTCGAGCATGTATTTGACGAAGTAATCGAAGAACTCGTAGAGTTCTTTTTGCAGTCTTTCAAATTCGATATTCTCCAAGGCATCTTCATATTGTTCTAAGAGGTGATATTTGAAAAAGCCTCCTGCAGTTTTTTCGTTGTATCTTTCTTTGACATCATCTTCTTTTGAAATTCCGGTTTTATCATAAGCTAAAACTTTCTTCATTCTCGGTAAAACGACAGTCCAGAAATGTTCTCCCATCTCAACACCAATCCATTTTCTTCTGAGCTTATGGGCTACCGCTGTCGTTGTGCCTGAACCAAGGAAAAAGTCCATAACTAAATCTCCTTCGTCGGATGTAGATTCTATGACGCGTTTTAGAAGGATTTCGGAGTTTTCGGTTTTGAAACCCCATCCTCTAGCGTATCCTTCAATGTCAGTCCAAATATTGTGAGAAAGAGGCTTGATGGGAGGCACCCAGTATTTTATTGTATTCCCTTCTTTTTTTATGAACTTGAGCTTCCTACCAGTCTGAAGCCAATACTCCTCTAAAGAGATACCTTTGGGTTCGATCTCCCTCTTGTAATATTGATAGTTTTCAGCTGCTTTTATTGCTTCCTCCTGTTTCCACATCCAACTACATCCCTCTTCAGGCATAATACCTAATAATTCGTATCTATATTCTTCTCTTGGGTAGAATGTTTTGAAATCTTTCCAATAAGCATCTTTTTTCTCTGGTGTAATTCCTTTTCGTAAGTTTGAGAAAGTGGAAGAGGCTGTTTTAGAATACCAGTAAATATTATCGTAAATTGGACTTAAATTTTTTGGGTTGGCTGGTGGTGCATAAAGATAGAAAGCAGTTTTTGTTCTAGAGACTACTATCTCATTCCTAAAATTCTCCTTTCCAAAAATCTCATCCATCAAAGGTCTTACTATCCAGTTTCCGTTGTAATCGCATCTAACAAAAATACTTCCTCTTTCACTCAACAAATCTTTTGCTAATCTTATTCTATTCTCAAGCATTGTTGCCCAAGTGGAGTCCTTATAACCTACCTTGTAAAGATAGTCTGCTTCCTGCTCTTTGTTAAACGGTGGATCAATGTATATCGTCTGAACTTTCTCATAGTACTTGTTCAGAAGTAAGTTCAACGCCTGGAAGTTCTCACTTTTTATCAAAACCCCATCCAGAATCTCATCCAAATTTTTGTTTTTGGTTAAAGCAGTTAGTAGCCTCCATTTAAAGTCTTCATCAAAATGTCTCGTATCAACTGGCAGCTTTTTCCATTCATTTCCATCAAGAGTATTTTTTTCAATTAAATCCGCTTTTTTCTTAACTTCTATCCCGAATAACTCTTTCCACTCTGCCAGTTGCTTTTCATTGTTCAAAATCTCATCAACGATTCTCTCCAAGAACTCCTCTCCTGCATACTCCTTAATCTTGTCTAAAGTGATTACATAATGAGTCTCAATAACGAACTTCTTTTTCTCCCAAATTTTCTTCTGGAAGTTTTCAATCTGTGCTAAAAATTCGATTATTGTTAAAGCAATATTCCTGAAAACATTGGCACCAATCAAGTATAGTCTTAGCTTGTCAAAATACTCGCTTTTCTCTAAAACCCCTAAATCATCTAAATTCAAAAACTCATTCTTGATGTAGAAATCCAGTTCTCTTTCCAAGAATCCTTTCAAATCCTTATGAATGAAGTAATCTGTCGTATTTCTCCTCGTATATCTGTAAAGATGCTTTTCAATAAGTGTTTTCCCGTTTTTATTCTCAAAGATTAATCTTGCTGGGCTATTTTCTGGGAGTTTTTCCTTCAAACGATGTATTATTTCTTCATTTATTTTATCTTGGGATGGGGACTGCCCGTGCTTATATTTTTCAACCTCTTCTTCTGTTAAACCTCTATACTCAAAATAAATGTTCAACTCTTTCTTTATTTCATCAAAATCAAAAACCTTCTCATTTAAAACAAAGAACTTCTTTTCAGGTGATTTGATATTTCCCTTCTCTTCTTCTGCCTCTACAACTCTGAAATTAACGGTCAAGTTACCATTAACCTTGAAAGTGTACTTCCTGAAGTATTCAGTAGTTTTTATGTAATATTGATCTTTATTTGCCCAATAAAGCAAAATCTCCTCTCCATTATATGGGACAACATATCTCTCATTTTTTCCATACCTTCTCATGCTTATGAAGTCTCCTTCATCATAATATCTTGAGAAGAAATTAATTAAATGATTGTAAATTTCTTTTTCTAATTCCTCTGAAATTTTAACTTCTTCTAATTGCTTTTTCAACTTTTCATATTCTTCTATGTCTTCTTTAAAATCCTCTCTATAAATCTTCGCTCTTTCCGTATCTTCTTTCTGTAACGCTTCAAGATATTTTTTAACCCCATTTTTTGAAGAGATTTTATTTAATTTTTCTTCTATCTCTTTTCTTTTATCTTCACTTAGCTGATTTAATTGTTTTTTGATTTCATCAATTAACTTTTTTTCAATAAATTCTTCAATCTCTTTTCGCTTGTAGTTCATTATTCTGTAAATTCCGAAATCCAAATCCTCGTTCTCGAACTGAAAAATCTCCTTAAGCTTTTCTTTTAATTTTTCCTTTAATTCGCTGTCATCGTCATCTGCCATTTCTCGTCCCTCTTTTCAAAATTATTTCAATACACTGTAACATCCATTTTTTTAAAATTTTTCGTTCAACCTCCTGCCTGACGTTGATCGATTTGACTTAGATAAAGTTAAACATACTTTGAATAGGCTAATAGAGCAATTCTAGAGGATTTCTTATACTCGATCTCCTTTGCTTTGTTCTGTTTCTCATATACTTCTGTACTTTAAAAATTGTTTTTTCTGTAAATGTCTAACTCAAAAATCTTCTTTCTAAGTATAAAGCAACAGACGAGTCCTTCTTTTACAATATTTTCCTTATCCTCCTTCAACTTTCCAAATCTCTTGTTTTAATCGATTCTGAATCCTTTACCATCTCAAAGATAACCTATCCGATTTCGCAATTTGGGACTGAGAATGTAACTTCTAAAGTTGATCCGAGTTGACTTTACTCGGATTTGGATTAGATTCGATTTTGAATCCCAAAGTAAATCTGAGCTATCGGATTGTAGATCCGAGTATCAGATCGGATTTAACTCTGATTTGATTTGAATCAGACTCGGATTTACAGTCCGATAACTTGGATCCAGCTCTATTGCCCGGATTAACATCCTACTCGGATCTCAATCCGACAGCTCGGATTTATCCGGCTCTAACTCGGATCAACATTCCAGCTGATGTCAGTTTGAATAAAAAATAAAAAGAACTCTAATCACTTTGAGTTCAACTTCTCTAAGAACTTCTTTACCGCTTCCGAGTTAACCTTGAATATCTGCTCATCGCCATGCTCTGCTTCAGAAGGGATCAGATAACCGAATTCCGTCAGATAGTTGAAATACTTCCTTTCTGTTCTTGGATCTACCCCAAAGTTAATGTTTATGAACTCCTTTAATTCAGAATGCGTAACTTTATCCCTTTCCGCCAGCCAGACCAAGAGCTTGAAATGTTTGGGTCTGGGATTCATCTTCTCAACCTTGGAATCGCTAAAATTCTCCAGATATCTTTTTATCGCTTCTGACAGCTCGTAGCCAACATAGCCGTACAATTTCCTATGCTTGGAAAGAACGTACTTTTTGAACTCAATCCAGACATCTTCATCAACCAAAATACATGCCTTAACCTTTCTCTTCATCAAAAAACACCTCCTTTCAAATTCAAATCATAAATTTTCCATCTTGTTTCCCTTCTTTATGAGATTCCTTATCGCCTTCTCCGGAAGATCCGTTCCCATCTCTGCAAGCTTGTCTTTTATCTCCTTGATTGAATCCCCCATCTCGTGTCTCTGCATGCAAAACTCGATTATATCCGCTTTCTCTGTTTCGAATTGCTCTTTTTTCCCTTTGTTTAGATACTTGTTTACGATCTCGTTGTTAACCCTGTAAATCGTGATGCCATTAGCCTTGTTCTCAGCAACAGCTTCTATGAAACCATTCATTAACAGATACTCCAAATATTTCTCTTCAGTTCTCCTATCTATTCCAAAGTTCTCGTTTATGTACTTTCTCAACTCGTAGCTCGGTATTTCCTCGAACTGCGAAATCCACTCAATTAATTTATGATGCTTTTTTATTTTTCTATCTGCTGCAAATTCGTCCTTCTGATTTCTGTGTATCTGTGCATCGCATGCAGAGATGATATGGGACAGGTAGAACTTCAGAGCATCCGTAACTTCATGTCCCAGAAAACGCCAAAGCTGACCGTATTTGGAAAGAACGTAGTTCTTGAAGTCCTGCCAGACTTTAGAATCGACCTTAACGCTTATCGTTTTCTTATCCATAAAATCTCCTCCAAGATAGTATTAACAGAAAGAGAAGCTCTTTTCCAAACAGTTTTGTTGAAGCTTTCAGAATTGTTGCTTGTAACAATTCTCTTTCCGAATATATAACTTGTAAGAGTTTTAGAAATATAAGATAAATATAGAATTAAGTTTTTGCAGTTTGTAAGAATTCTGCAAGCAGATAATTTCTCTGCAAGCCTCATTTTCCATTCACCTCTTCCTTCTCATCTCTTAAACAAGATCCACACAAACACAAACTTGGAGTTCGAAAGCAGTTTCTTGGTTTTTCCAAGCTTCTTATGATTGCGTATCTGACAAACCCCATATGAGAAACGTAGCTGGTTTTTTGCTGTTTTTTGGATCTCTGCAAGCTCTTTCGGAACCTTAACACTTACCCAACAACCACCTGCTACACTCATTATATGAGATAGTAGGTTGAAGTGAAAAAAAGGATTCGATAAGTAAGAACTGCTGTTTTGCATTGTCGCCACGAAAGATGTTGAAAAACATCATTTATATTTTATTAAATTCCTGAATCTGCTGAATTCTTAAAAGCATGAACCCAAATGAGACAGAAAAGCTTCTGAAATTAAAGAAAACTGCGAAATCATCAGGAAACCTTTTTTTAACTTCAAAATATATGTTCCACATGGTTCAAACTGGAACAAAATCGGAATCCGTCAGAAGGCTCCAATCGGAAAAAGAAGCCAGCAGAAAGGACTTACACGTTAGGATTTCCAAAGAGCTTCACGATTGGCTCAAACAAAACGTCTCAAATATCTCAAAATTCATAGAGAAGCTCGTGGAAGGCTCGAAAAACCAAATTCAATCCGCTTTCGTCTTAATATCAAAATCCGAGACGGGCCGGGAGGGATTTGAACCCACGACTGCGGGATTAAGAGTCCCGCGCTCTTCCTGGCTAAGCTACCGGCCCTTATTGTAGTCTTTCACGCGAAGTTTAAATTTTTCCCTCTGCGTTTACACACGCATTTGTAGGCGAAAAGTCATTAAGCTTTGAACTTAAAAACTTTGTGTTGTCATCCCACTTGTGTAGCATGGTGAATGGAAGAGATAAAATGTCCAAATCTCTTTTTAACCAGAACATTTTCTGGCTTATCATCTTGATGGTTTTATAAAAAGCGCAATTTCTATAGCCCTTCTAATCCTCCAGTTGGTATTAATGGTGGGACGAGACATATCTTTTAAATTCGATTCAGCTCCGAAATACCCTTTGAGGATTACAACCGATTCTTCTTGGATTACAGCTTTTTGGAAGAAGTATCCAGGAAAAGTTTATGTGGCAAGAGAAGCTTTTAAAAGCTAACCACCGTTGGTGGACTCAGAATGAACCTCGAAGTCTTGGATGTAGACCCAGAAGAATTGAAGATATGTTGCAAAGCAATTGTTACTGTTAAAAGGCTTTAAGTCCTGAGCTCAGAAAGGAAGAAATTAGAGAAGAGAATAGCAAGAGACATCAAAGGCAGGAGATATAAAAATTTAGCCCAGTTGATAAAAACTGCGAAAAGTTTATTAAATTGACATAATTTTTTCTTCATGGCTATCGTAGTGGCATTAGATGAAAAGTCAAAAAGGTCAGAAAGAGTTGTGAATTTCTCGATCGAAGAAGCAAAACTTAGAAAAGAAAAGCTATATTTCCTCCACTCGCTGTTTGGTGGGGATAAAACGACGCAAAAGGAGATCGATGCAGGTGAAGAGCTTCTTAATTGGGCAGAGGAAATGGCAAAAAATGCAGGAGTTGAATGCGAGAAAAAACTCCTTGTGAGGGGAAAAGAGCCTGCAGAAGATATAGTGGAGTTCGCAAATGAGATAAAAGCAAGTTTGATAATCATAGGAGTCAGAAAAAGGAGACCGGCTGGAAAAGTCATTTTTGGCAGTGTCGCTCAGGATGTAATCCTAAATTCAAACCAGCCAGTTATATGTGTAAAATAAATTAATTTTTAATAATTCTAATTTTATTTCGCCTACCTCAACTCGTCCCATTTCCTTCTCTTTCTAAATCGAGTGATCGCAAAGACCAGCAAGAGCACAAGGAACACTGCCACGATGTAGATCAGGTAGGATTTCAGTGCGGATATGAAGTCGAACCCTCCAGAGTTCTGCGTGGCAGAGACTTCTGAGTATAGTTTCTCTACATCTTCTTTTAATTTATAAACGCTGTTCTCTATTTTCTTCGCCTCCTCATAAGCCCTTGCGAAATTCCCCTGCTCGAGATAATTCCCTATGCTCTGAAGTTTGCTCTTCAGACTATCAGCACTTGACTTCAGACTCGCATAATTCGAGCTCAAATTCGTGAAATTTTCTGTTCCCTTGAGAGCTTGGATCAGGATTTGCAATTCCTCAAGCTTACCTGTTATATTGTCCATAATTTCACTTAGCTTTCCGTAAATCTCTTCCGCTCTGATTTTATCTGCTAAGCTTGTCAAGTTCGAGATCTTCTCTTCCGCACTCTTAAGCTTCTCGTCAGCAGAACCATAATTCCCGGCATTTAGGTCTTTTTCCGCTGAGCTAAGAAGATCCTCAGCATTTTGGAACTCCTTATCATCGTACTTTATACCTTCACGGTCTAAATTGCTTCTTGTCTCAGACAATTTGTTTTTAAGCGAATTTAAATCTGCTAAAAATGCAGTTTTATTGACAACTTTGATCTTCACAGACTTTAACGCACCACTTTTAACCTCTTCCGCTGTCGCATTTAAAACCTCGAGCTCTTTGATCCTCAAATCAGTATCAGGAACTTTCCCTGTGAGATTCACAAGAATATAATCGACTCCCTCCCACCCCTTCTCTTCGATTGAGTAGTACTTCACCTCGATCGAGAAGGAAGATCCTTTAAAATCCTGTTTCACTGCCGAAACACCCGGATACTTAACTTCCCAATACCCGCTTGGGTCCAGCAGAGGAGTTTTGAAAGAGTAAGTCCTTGGATTTCCCTGTTCACCGCCAATCTTCAGCTTGTCAGAGCTCGATTTTGGATAAATGGTATAACTTATTTGAATTTCATCTCCGACAAAGTAATAATCCTTCTCAGGGGAGATCTTAATCTCGAAGCTAAAGTTGCTTGCATCCAAGGTCTCCAGAGCCATTGCAGAGGCTATTAGTGAAAGAACCAGCACCGCGACGATCGGGAAACGCATAAAAAAGGTTGGATTATAGATTTAAAAAATTTTTCTTTTCCTATACTTTGATGAAGATTTGCAGTGAATCGGACTTCGGAAGGTCAATGAGATTTTAAAAGTATGCCCGGAGCCGGATTTGAACCGGCGACTATGCGGTCTTCAGCCGCACGCTCTCCCAGGCTGAGCTACCCGGGCTCAAGATAAGTATTGGCTGAGTATTTTTATTTTTCGCCCTATGAAGTGCAAAGTATTTTAACTTATTCAGACATCTCGATCCATGCTTCCAATAAACGCAAAGCAGATGAAGAAGATGATGAAGCAGATGGGCATTGAGATGGAAGAACTCGATGCGAAAGAAGTGATAATAAAGACGAGCACTGAAGAAATCATTTTCAGAAATCCAAATGTAACAAAGATCTCCGCAAAGGGGATGGAGACATTTCAGGTTATGGGGGAATACGAGATCGTTAAAACTGCGCCAGAGATAAGCGAGGAAGACATAAAGCTTGTGATGGAACAGGCTAAGGTGGATGAAGAGACTGCGAAAAGGGCTTTAATCGAGGCAAAAGGAGACATAGCAGAAGCTTTACTGAAACTGCAGGGATGAAGCCTCCAGTTGTCCTTTCAAGAGGGAAGAACAGCTTCCTCGTCGAGAAGTTTGGGGGGAAGCTGCACACGCACCATGGAATAATAGAGCTGAGTGAATTGAATAATAAGTCATTCGGAGAATCAGTGAAAACGCATTTGGGTGTTGAGTATAAAATTGTCCCCTTCAACCCCTCAGAATTCTTTAAGCATTTCAAAAGGGGGGCAACACCACTAATGCCGAAGGATATTGGAGCAATAATCGCCTACACAGGCTTATCTCCAGATTCTCTGATATTTGATGCTGGAACTGGTAGCGGAATACTCGCAGCATACCTTGCATACTTCAACAAGTTTGGAGAGGTTGTCACAGTTGAGAAAAGAGAGGACTTTGCAAAGATCGCGAGGAGAAATTTCAAGCTCGCTGGTCTGAAAAACATCCACCAGATACTGGGAGACGCCATAATTGTAGCAGAAGGATTTAAAAAAGAGTTCGATTTAGTCGTTTTGGACATGAAGGATGATGTTGCCTTCGTGCCAAAAGCTAAGCAGATTTTGAGGGTTGGAGGCTATTTAGCAGTTTACAATCCCTATATCGAGGCAACAAGAGAAGTATACAACGCGATGAGCAAAAATGAATTCAGAGAGCTTGAAGCCTTTGAAATTTTGCGCATAGACTTGGACATAAAAAGAGTTGGCACGAGAACGTCCACCGGCGTTTGGCACACTGGATATATAGTGATCGGCAGGAAGTATTAGGTTGCGACGACCATCTGCGACTGAATTACATAAATTGGATTTCCGTATGCGTCAAAATAACCGTCAAGCCTCAGAACTTTCGTTATTATTGTCCTGATCTTTATTCTGCTTCCATCTTCAAGCTCATATTCGTTCCACTCATCGCCCACAATCGCTCTTATCTTCACCGCTGTTGGCTTCTTCTTCTTTGCGATCTCCTGAATAGGCGGGACGAATTCACTTGGAGGACCTTTAAGCTCATCCGGGGCTCTTGCTACCACGACGTTCTGACTGTCAATCCGGTAAATAACCTCTCCAAGAGGATCTCTTTGCCCGGTGTCAAAAACTCTTGTGAGAACTGATTTAAAACGAATTACCGTCCCGTCGTCAAGATGAAGGTGCATCCATTCCTCCCTTATTGTCTTGAAGTCGAGTTCTCTCATCCGCAGAGATATGGTTTCTGAAAATTTAAATATCTTCTCCAATACTTCAGCGCATGGAAACATTGCTTCTTTCCGCTGAAGAGGTTAAAGGTCTGATAACAATGAAGGAAGCGATTGACGCGGTTGAGGACGCTTTCAAGCTTCATGCCCTCTCCAAAGCACTCATACCCCAAAAGGTATATCTCAGCCTTGAAATAGGAGATTTTCGAGCAATGCCTGCCTTTATTATGGATTACGCAGGAGTTAAATGGGTGAACTCGCATCCACAGAATCCGATGAAAGGGTTACCTTCTGTGATGGCAGTGCTCATTCTGAACGATCCATCGAATGGCTTTCCACTTGCGGTGATGGATGCCACTTTCCTCACATCCCTGAGGACAGGTGCTGCTGGCGGGGTTGCGGTGAAGCATCTTGCAAGGAGAGACAGCAGAACTTTCGGATTTGTGGGATGCGGGAAGCAAGCCCGGTATCAACTGCTCGCGATCAGGGAAATTTGTAAAGTTGAGCTCGTAAAGGCCTATGATATAAATAGGAAAGCTGAAGATAAGTTCAAGGAGTTTTGTGAGTCCCTGGGTGTGGAGTGCAAGCTTACAGAGCTTAAAGATGTCTGCGATTGCGATGTGCTCATTACAACGACTCCATCAACGAAGCCTGTTGTCAAGAATGAGTGGATTAAAGATGGAATGCATATAAATGCTATCGGTGCGGATGCTCCGGGAAAGCAGGAGCTTGAAGTTGAAATCCTCAAAAGGGCAAAAATAGTAGTTGATGACATGCAACAAGCTTTACATGGTGGAGAAGTCAACTTTGCGGTTTCAAAAGGAATTATATCGAAGAAGGATATCCATGCAACACTCGGCGAAGTTATTGCGGGATTGAAGAAGGGTAGGGAAGGGAATGAGATAACGATCTTCGATTCAACTGGCCTGGCGATTCAGGATATCGCAGTGGCGAAAATTGTCTACGAGAAGGCAGTAAGAAAATCTGCAGGAATTAGTTTAAAGTTCGTTGAGCTGGAATGAATGTCGGTGTGCTGACTTCCGGTGGTAAAGACTCGATTTTGGCTTTACATAAAATTTTGGAGAACAATTTTGTCTCAAAAGAAGAACTCGTTCTCGTGGGAGCATTTCCAATGAATCCGGAGTCCTTCATGTTCCATACGGTAAATCTGCACATGCTCGACGAAATTGCAAAATGCCTTGACATTCCTTTATTGAAGGTTAAAGTTTCTGGAGAGGAAGAAAAAGAGGTTTTTGAGCTGGAAAAAGCTTTAATGGACTTAGATGTTGATGCTCTGTGTATCGGAGCAATCGCTTCAAGATATCAGTTCAAAAGGATTGAGAGTATCTGCAAGAGGGGAAACTTTAAGCTGTTCGCACCTTTATGGGGTGAGGATCCCGAGAAGATTTTAAAGGAAGTTGCCTCAGATTTTGAGGCCATAATAGTCAGTGTGTCCGCAATGGGTCTTGATGAGAGCTTTTTGGGTAGAAGAATCGATCTCGAGTGTATTGAAGAGTTGAAAAGAGTGAACAGGAGATATGGAGTTAATTTAGCTGGAGAAGGTGGTGAATATGAGACCCTGGTCATCGACGCTCCGCTTTTCAGAAAGAGAATTTCAATTAAAAAGCTGGAGAAATCGTGGAGGGAGAGTAGCGGGATCGCTATTGTAAGGGAATACGAACTCGAGGATAAAGATATATCTTAGCACCGCAAACTAATTCCGTGAAGGCTGTGCTTATCTTTAGTGGGGGTCTGGATTCCTCGACCCTTCTTTACCATCTCATAAGCCAAGGATACGAGGTCTCAGCGCTCACGTTTGTATATGGTCAAAGGCATTCAAAAGAAGTCGAATTTGCAAAAATGCTTGCGGAGCGGGTTAAAAAAATCGGAAAATTGGAGCACAGAATTGTGGATATAACTTCGATCCACGATCTAATATCCCACGGAGCCATTACAGGCGAAGACGTGGTTCCTGAAGGATTTTACTGTGAAGAAAGACAGAGATCGACGATCGTGCCTAACAGAAACATGATCCTGCTTTCCATTGCTACCGGTTACGCGGTAAAAATCGGGGCAAGAGAAGTTTACTACGCAGCACATAAGAGCGACTACAGTATTTATCCAGACTGCAGAAAAGAATTTGTTAAGGCCTTGGACACTGCGATCTATTTAGGGAATCTCTGGACACCGGTTGAGCTGAAAGCCCCTTTTGTTGACATGAAAAAAGCTGAGATCGTCGCTCTCGGTTTGAAGCTTAATGTTCCGTATGAGCTCACATGGAGTTGTTATCGTGGCGAAGAAAGGCCATGCCTAAGCTGTGGGACATGTGTCGAAAGAACTGAGGCTTTTTTGCTCAACGGAGTTAAAGATCCGCTCTTGAGTGAGGAAGAATGGAATAAGGCGATAATGATTTTCAGAAGCTACAAAGATGTGCCTCGGGAGTAACACCGCTTCTCATTGCAAGCGGACGCTCGCTCAAAGCGTTTGACCCCCCGAGAGCTGTTCCATGTTTGGGTTGCCCCGGAATCATTGCAAGCGGACGCTCGCTCATCAGGGGACCTAACAACATGGTCTGTATCCCCGAGCTCGCAGAAAGGCTTCATAGCAAGCAATGCTCTCTCCGCCTCTTCCCCGTTCGGGGACAGAAATAGTATTCCCCGGATATTAAATCTTATTCTATTCGCTTCATAATATAGAAAAGATGTTTAATTCTATCTTCACGCTTGAAAAACACGGCTGGAAATTCAGATTTGGTTATTGTGACCTCATTCGCCTCAAATGTTCTTATCCCATCGACTACTACGATCCCACTGCCTTCTGACTCTAATTCGATCGTTCTCTCCATCCTCACAACCACAGGCTTCCATCCAAACCTAAAAGGTGCGAGCGGGACTATGATAGTTGACGCCAAATAAGGCTCGACAACAGGGCCACCTGCAGAAAAAGAGTAAGCGGTTGATCCGATTTGTGTCGCTACAATTATTCCATCACACCTCACTCTATCAACTTCCTCAGAATCGATTTTTATTGAGATCTCCGTTAATCTCCCCCTTTCCCGTCCAAAAAATGCAATTTCATTTAAAGCCAAACACTCAGATTCCCCGCAGGAGCATTTTATCCTGTCAAATTTCTCCAGTTCGAATTTGGTTAGTGAATTTTTCAGCCTTTCCTCGAAGTTCGCTAAATTCGAATGAGTTAGGAATCCAATTCTCCCCGAGTTTATGCCAAAAATTGGAGGGCATTTTCTGACCTCCTGAAGGATCGAGAGGATTGTGCCGTCTCCACCAATGCTTACTATGAAATCAAAATCCTCAAGAGACTTTGAGGGCTTTGGAAACCTTTTGACTTCGTGTCCCATATCCATGAGGACTTTTTCAACCCTTTCTAAGAGCTCAGGAGACTTGTAAACTATGGCAGACTTCATACGATCAGCTCCAGCAATTTCTTACACAGTATTTTATTCGATGCCACGACATTTATCCTTTCTGATATTTCAAATCTTTTATTCTTCAAAGAGTTTCCTCTTTCATCCACAGCGACTCCACCCGCCCGCTCAAGTATGCATATTCCGCCAGCAACGTCAAAGATTCTGAGCATGCCTCTGAGATCGATGAAGCAGTCGAAAATCCCTTCCGCGACAAAGCAAGTCTCAAGAGCGGCGCTACCGAGAGCTCTTATTCTCTTAAATGGTAGCGGTCGATCTGGATAGTAGACAACAGCATTAATCTCTTCTAAATTCTCTTTCCCGCCCACTTTTATCTCTTTTTCATTTTTAAAGGCCATTTCCCCAGCATAATACTCATCCCTACTGCAGAGATTGAAGACGTAGCTGAAAAATGCATCACCAAATTTTTCTGAATCTGAAAAGCAAAGACTCACGGAATAAATCGGAATTCCACGAACCGCATTGAAAGTTCCGTCAAGAGGGTCTAGGGCAACGAATACATCGCCCTCACCGACATATCCGCACTCCTCGCTTAAAATCCTTAATTTCTCCTTTCTGAGAACTTCTAAAGCAGCGTCTTCTGCAACTTTGTCGACAAGCTTTGTTACACTGCTTTTGCCAAACGCAAAAAATTCTCCACGTCTCTCCAGAGGAAGACTATTTACAGCTTTGAGAACTCTTTTTGCAACCTCTCTTGAAAGTTCGAGGGCTTTTTTTTCATCCATGAAAAAAGGCGGAAGGGAGATGTGATATATTTTACTGATTTCACAAAGCCTCAAAAATGAGTTGCCTTTCCTTAAAAATTTACTTTATTTCTCAACAGAAATTCTCTCCAGCTGGCTTGCAAGGTTCCAGATCATCGTTCTGACATGCATTGGCAGGTTCGGATCTGCAGATATGTCCTCGAGAACGGTTATTGCGGACGCCGCCTCAACTGAAACTTTCTTACTCGACAGAAGCTTTTCTTTTATTTCACTTGCTACCTTCCTTACACTCCTCGGGACAGTATCATCCTGTATAAGCCTATCCAACGTATCTAAAACGCTTTCGGGCACTTTTTTCGCCATCTCCATCACCCCAGAATGGCAACTTTTTAATATTCTCCGCAATACTAAAGGCTGTGAGTAATAAAAAAATTTCGGAAGACAGCATAATCGATGCTGCCCAACTCCTGCGGAAAGGAGCGAAGATGCTATCGTACTACTGTCCTGAATGTAAATTTCCACTTTTCGAGGCAGATAACAAGATTTTCTGCCCCAATTGCGAAAGAGAAGTTAAAATAGAGAAAAAAGCAGAAATCGCAGTTGATAGTGGAGAAAAGGAGCGTGAAAAGATTGACGAGAAATTTAGGCTACTTGATGAAAAATTACAGTCCGCTATCAGCAAAGTTTGCGATCTAATCCTCAATGCGAGTTCGGCGGAAGAAGTAAGGATTCTTTCAGAATCTCTTGAAAAGCTTGTTAGCATTCTTGAGAAGATCAAAAAGCCATGAAAATTCAAATAGGTTTATACTATTTTTCTATATTTTTGAGCGAACTTATCTCTGATCGGGCAGAAAAGCTTATATCCTTTGGTATTTAGTTCTTGTCGGATGATAATAGTTGGGGAAGGTGAAGATCAAGAACCGCCTGACGATTTTCTGAGAAAGAGTGTTAGGGATACAGTTTTAAATCTGCTTGGAGATTATAGATATCTCTCAAAGGGCTATTATGTTTCTCTGCATGCGGAAGAAAACGGTTGCGTCGTATATCCAAGGCGTTTTTTACGCTTGGATATCTACAGAGCTCCAGTTTTCATTGAAAGGCTCAAAAAAGCTGGAATCGATACTCCAAAGATTTGCGTTTTAAGAGATCCAAATCCCGAAAAATGCGTCTTAGTGCCCCTGAATCCATTCTCAAAGAACTCCGCAAAACTGGTCAAAACTGAAAGCCAATACAATAGATACTTCAAAAGCTTGAGCATGGACTACCACTATCTCGTGGTGCAGGTATGTGCTGAGGGCGAAGTAGAGGAGTTCGACTTCTACTTAGGGAAAACGAAGAAGTCGAATAACTGGATCTTTAGAAGAATCTACGATATATTCGGCGTGCCAATTGGTAGGATTCTGGCTGAAAAGGACGGTGGAAGAATCAGACCATTCTACTTTATGCCCCTAATGAAGGCTGAGATCGATTTTGGATTCTTGAGAGAGGTCTTAAATGAGAATTGGTTGCTTTGTAGAAAGTTATAATTTCACACAGAAACAGGAAGTTCAGGCACTCCAGCTATTCTTAGAAACAGCAAAAAAATGGGTCACGAGTTTGAGTTGAAGGGAAAGGAGATACTGCAAGATATGGAAAGATACGACTCTGTTTTCATAAGGGCCACAACAGATCCGCTCTTCACTGCTTACACGGTGTCAAGGCTTGCGGAAGAAATGGGGGAGAAGAGTAATTGATGACTCCGAAAGCATAAGGATTTGCTCAAACAAAATAGCGGTTTACTATAAGCTCAAAAAGGCGAATATCCCAATGCCCGAAACAAGAATAGTTTACAGCCTTGACGGACTCGAGCATGTGGCGGATGAGCTTGGATATCCACTGGTTGTGAAAAGCCCGAATTCAAGGTTTTCGCTCTATGTAGAGAAGGCAAACAATTTTTCAGAGCTCTCAACAATCGTGAAGCGTTTCATGCGTAGGAGCAAGGCGATACTGCTTCAAGAATTTATGCCCACCGCATTTGACTGGCGAATCGGCGTTCTCGAAGGGGAGGCAATTTACTCCTGCAAGTATCTGATCCCGAAAGGGGGCTGGAGAATAAGAGATTACGTTGGGAACAAGAAGGTTTGGGGAGACGTTGTTGCAATAAAGCTTGAAAATCTGCCCAAAAAATTGAAAAAGCTTGCAGAAGATGCTGCGAGATGCATTGGCGATGGGCTATACGGAATAGACATAAAGGAATACTGCGGAAAATACTATGTGATCGAAGTAAACGACAACCCGACGATCATGCATGGCTGTGAAGATGCGAAGAACCCCGAGATCTACGAGAAGATCATAGAAGCTCTTTCAAACTGATCTCCAGTATTTTTTCCGTTTCTGGCTCTTCAATTTTTATAATTTCCTCAAGCTCCTCTCTGTCGAGCTCTCTTATCAGATCAACTATTTTTTCAACTGCAATACTCAAATGTTCCTTCAGAATTTGCTCGTTTTCTTTGAGGAATTTCACAAGCGGACAGATTTCAGCCTTCTTTATGTAAAGCTCGAGCATGTCGTCTTTTATATCGAAGGTAATAGGACCCGCAACGCAAGTTTCTGGCTTTATAGCATGGATCTTGCATTTTCCGTTCTCGAAGAAGACGCAATATCCATCTTCTTTAATCTTTAAATGCCTGTATCTTCCAAATTCAACAAATTCCGAACTTATTCCGTTATCGAGCAGTATTTTCAACCTCTTTTTCGAAATGGGGGGTTTAGCTTCAAAGCAACATCTGCACCACACTTTGAACAGATCTCTATGAAGTCTATGTGTTAAGATGCTCCCAACTTTTAAAATTATCTCAAAAACAAAAAATTTAAATATCAAAACTAACGTTTTCGAGGCTTTCAAGCTCTGAAAGAATCTCTTCCATCTCCTTCAGTTCCTTTTCGATATCTTCGACTCCAAGATCTTCAACTGAGACCTCTGAGGGGGTTGTGGAGACTGGAGTCCCAGTAATCACCGGAGTTGTCTGAAGCGGAGTTTTGATGTCTGAGGGTGTCGGAGTGGTTTGAAGCGGAGTGGGAGAGGTTTTTTCCGTGCTTGATTCGGGAGCGGAGCATCCCAAGATCAGTATAGAAAAAAGCAAAAAAATAGGGAGCAATTTCATACTTGGCTTCATACTTGACCACAACCGAATTTTATGGTTACGCTCTCGTTGAAGCTCCCGGTTGTAAACTTATCGCTGACGCACTCCTTGTACGAGTAGCTCCCGCTCCCAGTCATTGTTAGCGTTCCATTGCCGTGAGCCACGATCTTGAAGTTCCCTTCTCCGGTGACTGCTGTGTTCCCTCTGACAACAATAGCAACACTCGTGCCATTTGCTTGGCTAACGGAGCTCTCTGGGCTTACTGTGACATTACCACTTCCCTTAATAAGGGCATTCAGCGTTCCGTTAAGCTCAAAGCTACCGTTAACGTTTGCCATCACAATTCCATTGCTCGGTTTAGGCTTGTATTCTATCGCAAGTCTCTTCGCTTCTGCAAATGCAGTTTCAATTTTCTTTTTAAGCTCTTTAAGTTCGCTGAAAACGTCTTCTCCGTTGGCGATCTTGCTCTTTATTTCACTTAATGTAGAATTTGCATCTTCTATTGCATTCCTGAGTTGAGTTGTGTCAAGTCCATAGCTTTCGAATCGATCTGCAAGCTCTTCAAGCTTTGAGATTATACTTTCCATTTGTGTAATCGTATTTTCATACGCTATAAGTCTCATTTCTTTCGACATGTTGATCCAGAGTAATTTAGCCTGCCTCATTGCGTCTACAAGCTCGTAGTAGTTATTTGCATTTGAGATCTGGCTCCTAATTTGCTCCATTTTTAGATCTAAGTTTCTGATCCTTTCTTGGATCCTGAGCTTTGATTCTTCTCCGAGGTTTGACGTGTTCACTTTTTCCTGCATTCTTTCAATCCATCTCTCACAGTTGTTGACCCAGTTCATCATTCTCTCCTTGTTCTCCGCAAAGACTTTTTCTCTGGGGTCCTGAGCTTTACCCATACCCATTCCTTTATCATCTCTGGGCGTCGCTCCCACCGCCGATGGTATGAGCAACGCGACTATCAGCAACCCGAGCAACATCCACTTCACTTTCATTCACATCACCAGCAAAAGATCAACGCTGTTAAATATAAGAAAACTTTCGGTCTGAAAAAATTGAGTCTGAATTAAACCCTTCTAAAACTTTAAAAAGCTTTAAAACAGTTTATAAATCCTCAAAGTCCTCTTAACAGGCTTCAATCTTTAAGATCTGAAAGCAGCTTCAAAATCCTCAAGCCTTCACCTGTGATAGCATACCCTTTCGAGTTCCGTATCACGTATTCTGCACTGATAAGGTTTTTGAGATGGAAGTGGAGATGTCCTCCCTTTAGCCCAGTTTCTCTTTCTAGCTCTGCATAGCTCTTTGCACCTCTGGCTAATATCTTGAGTATCTTTATCCTTACTGCATTTGAAATTGCAGAAATCTTTTCCGCAACCTTCTCCTCTTTTAACCCATCATAGCTTATCCCCCAAATCAGCTCCCTCCCCAAATTTGCTCTCTCCTCCGAACTCTCTATTAGCTTTTCAAGAATTTTAAACACTTCAACTGCATTTTTCAGGCATTTTTCGTCCTTGCAAATACCAGAATGCCCTTCAATCGCATCTATGTGCATTCTGAGCTCTTTAAGCCCTTCCTCTGCACCATTTTTTGCCACTGTTTGAAGAATTCTCATCGCAGCCTTTTCCACTCTTTTTGTGCAAAATTCTTTCAGCTCGCAATCTTCAAGTCTTCCTTCTCTGAATTTTTTCAGATAATCTTCTGTTTCACTAGAAATTCATGACAAAAGCTCTCTTTCTACTGCTTTCCGGTTTATTGCTTCAAGAGTAACGCTTAGCTGAATTAGATTCTGCTGAAGAATGCTGACCGCACCGAGAATTTCGTCAAGCTTCTTGGCGATTTCTTCGATCTTTTCCTCGAGCAGACTCTTCATGACAACACTCTTTTCCTTAACTATATAAAACTATAGCAAATCCGATATCTTTATATATAAACGAAGAAAAATTGAGCGGGTGATAAAATGCACCATTCGCATCATTTGGAAATCTATGAAAAGTTGAGAGAAAAGCTTGATAAAGCCCCAGTGGGAATGCCGAAGAGTTTGAGTGGTGTTGAGAAAGAAATTCTGAGCGTTCTTTTCAGCGAAGAAGAGGCAAAGATTGCGGTGAACATGCCCTTCATTCCCTTTACTGTAGAACAGCTCTCCGAAAAAACTGGGAAAAGTGAGGAGTATCTGGAAAAAATGCTGAACGAGATGGCAAGAAAAGGGACAGTGTGGAAAGGAGAAAGAGGAGGAAAAACGTATTACAGGCTTTTTCCAACTGTTGTAGGACTTTTCGAGATGCAATTCCTTCCAGGACCGAAAAACGAGGCCATGCAGAGAAAACTGGCTCCCTTATTCTGGAAATACCATGAAGAGGGATTTCTCCACGAACTTGGTGATAGAAAGCATGCTGTGATGAGAGCTCTGCCTGAAAGAGACACGATTTCCGAGAAAACAGAAATTTTGCCTTACGAGGATGCGGTTAGGCTTGTGAAGGAAAGAGACTACCATGCTGTAGGCTACTGTGCTTGCAGAATTATTTCAAAGCTCAGCGGTGAGGGATGCAGACATTCTTTAGAGAATTGTCTCCATTTCGGATCTTTGGCGAAATACATGGTAGAACACGGTTATGCAAGGCGAATCACAGCTGATGAAGCCATAGAGATCCTAAGGAATGCAAACAGAGAGGGACTTGTGCACACAACAGAAAGAAGTCAGGGGCCAATAAGCACGATCTGCAACTGCTGTAGCGATTGCTGTGCGTTTTTCAAAGCGATTCACAAAGCCAAGCATCCCAATACGATAGCTCATTCAAGCTACGTGGCAAGCGTGGATGTAAGCAAATGCATTGCTTGCGGAATTTGCGCGCTTCGCTGTCCGATGAAGGCTGTCAAGGTCAAGATAAACAGAGAAGCTGCAACTGTTATGGCTGAGAAGTGTCTAGGTTGCGGTGTATGTGTGCCAACTTGTCCAGTGCATGCCATAGAACTCGTTGAAAGAGAAGAGAAACCAGATATTCCAGACCACAGAACCTACATCCAACAGCTACTTGAGGATAGAGGGAAAGATTTCTCCGCTTTACTTTAATTAATTTTATTTACAGCTTTTTTACCATTCTAACCCATTTTACTAATTTTCCCACTACCCTAAAGCCCCTATTCTCGTAGAATTTAATCGCCTTTTCGTTTTTTTCACCAACCCAAAGCTCTGCCAAATCTCTGCCCTTATCCTTTGCATAGCTTAGAGCGGAGCTTAGAAGCTTTGAAGCAATGCCCATGCACCTGAATTCAGGAAGAACGAATATTTCGTGGATTTCGCCAACTCTTTTTAACTCAAAAATGCTGATCCAGTTCGTATCACAAGCTACAAATCCGACAGCCTTACCATTAAGCTCCGCGACCATGAAACCCTGATTGTCCCTCGAAAAAAGCCACTTGAAGTAACCTTTTACGAGTCTTCTGCTTCGATAAGCATACTCTTCTAGTCCCTGATAGCTTTTGAAATAAGCATTTACAAAACATCCCGCATCCTCCCTTCTTACCTTCCTTATCTCCACCATAAGACCTTGATTTCTGCTTTTAAAACCTTTGAAGAACTAAAGGCTGAGGGTGCGAGAAACCAAAAGATTTTAAATTTCATTTGATCTCAAAAATCCATGAACCTAATTCTTTTAGGTGCTCCCGGAGCTGGTAAGGGGACACAGGCCAAGTTCATAGCAGAAAAATACGGAATTCCGCAAGTTTCAACTGGAGATATTCTCAGAGAGGCGGTAGCTAAGGGAACTGAGCTCGGTAGAAAGGCAAAGGAATTCATGAATCAGGGAAAACTCGTGCCAGACGAAATCGTGATCGGAATCGTGAAAGAGAGGCTCACGCAGAAGGACTGCGAAAAGGGATTTATTCTGGATGGCTTTCCAAGGACGATAGCTCAAGCAGAGGCTCTGGATAAAATTATGGGCGAGATGGGCAAGGAAATAGATGCTGTGATCAACGTAAACGTTCCTGAAGAGGAAGTTGTCAAAAGAATCGTTAACAGGAGAATATGCAAGAAGTGTGGAGCGATTTACCATCTGATCCACAATCCGCCAAAAAAGAACGGAGTATGCGATAAATGCGGAGGAGAGCTATATCAGAGAGATGATGACAGAGAAGAAGTGGTCAGAGAGAGATTTGCAGTTTACAAAAGGAGCACTCAGCCATTGATTGATTATTATAAAAAGAAAGGAATTCTTTACGATGTAGATGGCACGAAAGATGTTGAAGCCGTTAGATCAGAGATCCTGTCAATTCTTGGAAAGATCAAAGCCTGATATCGAACTCCTTATCTTTTATTTCTCCTTTAATCCACTCCGCAACTGCTGACATTACTCTCTGGTTTCTCCTCAGAAAGTGGTCCCCATTTATCACTCTTAGAAAGAACTTCGGTTCTTCAGCTTCACGGTAAATCACTTCTCCGCACTGGAAAGGAACAACATCGTCGTTTGTACCATGAACTATCAGCTTTGGAGCTTTAATCCGCTTTACATATCTTTTCGGATCCATCTCTACCGCTCTTTCCATCTCTTTTCGAAATTCCTCAAAGCTTCCTACCCTCATGATCCTCTTCGCATTCTCGAACATAGCTCTAAGCCTTTCTTCGCTAAAGATCTCTGGAAGAGGAGTTGAGATTGCTATCAGCCTCTTAAGGTTAAAGATATCCGCTCCCGCTCTGATCGCAATTAACCCACCCATGCTGTAACCAATAATTGAGACCGCTTCGAATTTTCCCGCTATTCTCTCTAAATCCTCCACCCAGTTCTCAACGCTGAAGTGTCCTCTACTGTTTCCGCAACCTGAAAAGTCGAAGATAACCGCTGGAGCAATGGAAGAGAGAAAATTGGCCAATTCGCCGTAACCTTTGTCAACAACCGATCCTGGCTCGTAGGGGAACCCATGGCAGACTAAAATTGCTTCCTTTACATGTATCCTTCCGAAGTTCCTGCCAAAAATTGTATCGAAGAACATTACTTTGAGGATACGAACTTTTCGAGCTCTTCCAAGTCTTTCTCGATTTTCTTTATCTCTTCCCTTTTTTTCTGAATGATCTCCATTGCAATTTCTCGGAGATCTCTTGTCATCTTATAGCTTTTGAGCGGTCTACCTTTACCCTTCTTTTTTAGCTCCCTTTCCTTTACCCATTCCAATTCCTTAAGCTCTTTCATCGCGAGACTGACTTCTGGTTGTCTGAGATTTGCTGCTCTCTCGATATCCCTTGAAACAGCTTCTCCTACCTTTGAGAGGAACACAACTACTTTTGCAATATTTCTGTTAAGTCCCGCTTCTACCAGGAGGGAGACGATCCTTTCATCACTCTCAGATAGTTCCTCAACCATCGCGTTCACCTCGGATAGATAATTGATATACTATTGAGTATATAAATTTTTTTGCATTTAGCTATTTATCTAAAACAGGCGTTTTTAGGCGTTCTGAGATTATCTGTCCATATTATTAAAAATAGTCCTCATAAGATTTTTAAACTCTCAAATCATAGCTATGCAGAATGAAAAGCTCAAAAATACAGAAAATAAAGGAGTATCTCTCTAAGAAAAAATCAACTTCAACAAAAAAAATAGGTGTTCTGGTCGATGGTCCAAACATGCTTAGGAAGGAGTTTAACACTAATCTGAAAGAGATAAGGGAGATGTTGGCAGAGTATGGGGACATAAAAATTGCAAAGGTTTTTCTGAATCAGTACGCGACCGATAAGCTTGTCGAAGCGATTGAGAATCAAGGATTCGAACCGGTTGTTACCTCTGGGGATGTTGATGTGAGAATGGCTGTGGAAGCGATGGAGCTGATCTACAACGAGTCAATCGACGTAATAGCCCTTGTAACGAGGGACGCGGATTTTAAAGCTGTTCTGATGAAGGCTATGGAAATGGGAAAGGAAACAATCATAGTTGGAGCGGAACCAGGCTTTTCAACCGCTCTGAAGAACTCCGCTGACATATCGATTATTCTAAACGAGGAGGAAGAGGAGGAAAAAGACCTTCTTGAAGTATGAAACTCTTTTTGTTCGAATACGCTACTTGTGGTGAAAAATTAGCGGATAGTATTGCAGTTGAAGGCCTTTCAATGTTCAAAACTCTTTACAATGGATTCAGAAAGCATTGTGAAGTCCGTACATTTGTAAGAGAAAATTTTGGGTATCTCGGCCTTCCAACTGGAAAAATGGAAGAAATGGAGAAGTGGCTGGAGGATTGCGATTACTTTCTAATCGTCGCACCAGAGGATGATTTTATCCTTCTAAATCTGACAAAAAAAGCGGAAAAGATTGCTGAAAACCTCGGATCTTCAAGCAGAGCTATATCTATCACCTCCGATAAGTGGAAGCTTTACAAGAAGCTCAAGGGAAAGGTTACCCTTCCAAAAACCTCTAAGAGAGAGCTTGGTGAGAGATTCATCGTAAAACCGAGAGTTTCCTGTGCTGGAGAGGGAATAGAATTTTCTGAAGAAGTAAAGAAGGGTTTTATTGCCCAGGAATTCATCCCAGGGATACCTCTGAGCGTGAGTTTGGTTGTTGGTGATGAGATCGAGGTTGTGAGTGTGAACGAGCAAATTCTCGAGGATTTCAGATACAAAGGTGCGGTAGTTCCAGCGAGGATCGATAATAGGACCGCCTTAGAGATCTGCGACGAAGCTATTACCGCTGTTGAATCTGTAAAGGGTCTCAACGGTTACGTTGGTGTGGACTTAGTTTATGCGGATCAGCCTTACGTAATAGAAATAAATGCCAGACTCACAACCCCCGCAATAGCCTTCGAAAGGGCATACGGTGTTAACGTCGCAGACATGATCCTAGGAGAATTTGAATTCTGCAGAGAATTTAGAAGGCAAAGAATTGAAAAAGGTAATTTTGACGACTTTTTTGCTAAAGTTGGAAACGTTGCTCTCAGGATTTGCGACTTCTGAAAAATCTCTTCAAAAATCCCTTTTTCTCTTCCTTGTTCTCCTCCAATACAGGCTCCTTCTCCTTTTCTTCCTCTTTCATCACACTTGTTGCTTCACTGTGCTGGCTTTTTCTTATTCTAACGCGAACGATAACAGGAACATCAAGTTCAGGACTTACAACAACCGCGGTTCCAGTTGGAAGACGTTTAATCTCCTCAACCATCTCCGCTGTAATTCCCTCGATCCCTTTCTTTATAGCGTTTATATCGTTGGGATTCGTGACTTTAAGAATGATCTGCGTGTTGCATTGACTTATTATATTTTTATCCACCCTTGCGGGCCTCTGACTTATCACCATCAAACCGAGCCCAAATTTCCTGCCTTCGCTTGCAACGTTTCTGAGCACCTTCGTTGCTACAGTCTTCTCCCTCTCGGGGGCAAAATTGTGCGCCTCCTCAACCACGATCATTCCTGGCTCAACTTCACCTTTCTTTCTGAGCTCAAAAAGCTTCGAAACCACTCTGGAAACGATCAGATTTTGATATGCTGGCTCGATACCACGCAAATCTATCAAACTTGCCTTTCCTCTGAGCAGGAGCGTTCTTAGATCCGTAGGTTTGCTCTTGAATAGCCCAGAATTTTCGATTTTCGAGAGAGCGCCGATCAGAGTCCATTTTCCGCTGTGCCTTATGTTTTCGACTTCTTCGATTATATCGGATATCGTGTAATCTTTGAGGTTTCTCAAAGCTTGGTAAAGCAGTGCCTGTGCGGTGGGACTTCTCAAACCACTCAACTCGATAAGCTCTTCAGCTGAAAGATTGATTCCGTCGAGAGAGAGCTCTTTATCTGCAGAGTTGATAAAAGGAGATGAAGGTGGAGCGTAAACAACTATTTTATCAGCATAACCTCTCGGCTCTACGCCAAACTCGTTATCCTTAAACCTCCCGGGCTTTTTCATGGAGATATACTCTCCATGAGGGTCTATGATCAAAAGCGGAACGTTTCTCTCCAGAAGCTCCTCTATTATAACGCCTGCGGTATAGCTTTTCCCACTACCAGTTTTTGCAAGTATGCAGACGTGTTTTTGAACCAAGGTATTCGGATTCAACTTCACTTTAACGCCGGTGTCTCCAAGCAGACCTATGTAAACACCGTCTTCGCAAAATCCAAGAGTTTCAGCAACCAAACTGTCCTCTGCGGAGTAAACGTTATCTCCCGGAATAAAGGGGCTTGTGGGCATCCTTAGTTTTCCACTTTCTCTTTTCCCCAAAACTCTTGCCTTTGCGATTAAAACTTCTTTGGATCTGTAAATCTCAGAAAGCTTTGGATTGTCCACTGCCAATATGTCTGCAACCTGTGCGAGAACCCAACCATCTTTGTCATTCCAAACCTTGATGTAGTCCCCTCTCTTCACATTTTTTGAGTTCGTGACAACGAATTCGAATTCGAAAGACGTTGCGGAACCGTGGATCCTGCCCAATGCGCTTCTCATTGAAATCACTTTTCAAAAGAATATTTTTATTTTTCGCTCTGTCAAAATATGAGATTCGAAAAAATTTTAAGCTTAAAGCCCCTCAGCTATTTAAGCGCGGATAGTCTAGTGGTAGGACAACGGCTTTCCGAGCCGTTAGCCCGGGTTCAAATCCCGGTCCGCGCACGTTCTTATCTTTTAAAATAAAGCCAAAAGCAGTGAAATCTGGCTTCCAAAGCATCTATAAACTTTTCTTTATATCTGGTTGTGTCCAATAAACTTCAGCAAGCTTAAAATATTATCAAAAATTCTATCTGAATTAGATCAATCCCAGGTATTTCAAAACGGATTTCAGCTTCTCAGTTTTTTCTTGGGACAGTTCAACTAACGGAAGTCTTGGCTTTCCACTTGCAAGCCCCATGAGCTCCATTGCCTTTTTAACTGGAATCGGATTCGTATCAATGAAGAGCGCATCGAACAATGGGGAAAGCCTGTGGTGGATCTCGATTGCCCTCGCAATTTTGCCTTCCTCGAAAGATCTATAGAGTTCCTTCATCAAATGCGGTGCAACATTCGCCGCGACGCTCACAACTCCTTTTCCTCCAATTGCAAGGATCGGGAGTGTTAAGAAGTCATCACCTGAAAGAACGACGAAATCTTTCTTCTTCACAATCCGTATTATCTCCGAAATCTGCTTCAGGTTGCCACTTGCCTCCTTAACTCCGACTATGTTGTCTATTTCTGCAAGCTTGGCCATTAGCTTCGGCGATACGTTTATTCCAGTCCTGCTGGGAATGTTGTAAACGATCAGGGGAATTGAAACTTCCCTGGCTACAGCCTTGTAGTGCTCAAGCAATCCTTCATCGTTAGGCTTGTTGTAGTAAGGTGTCACGAGCATTGCAGCTTCTGCCCCAGCTTTTTCCACCTCTTTCGTGATCCAGATTGCTTCTTTTGTTGAATTCGACCCGGAACCTCCGATTACTGGAAGCTTTGAGGTCTCCGCAACAAACCTCACAACCTCAATGTGCTCCTCATAGCCAAGAGTCGAAGCTTCTCCAGTGGTTCCGCAGGGAACAAAGGCGTCCACATGCTTTTCCATGTAGTCCAAGTTCTTTGCCAAGCCGTCGTAGTCAACGCTGAAGTCTTCCTTAAACGGAGTCACCAGGGCGGGAATTACGCCCTTAAACATCTTTATCCCTTCATTCCCCGATTGACCTTCCTCGTGATATATCCGGCAACCCTGTTGCGAATGGTCTTACTCGCTATCGTCGTCAGCTGTGAGACGAGTTTTTTGTTCTCATCAAAGTTCGAAGTGAACATTTCCGGATACTTCTTGAGCAGTTCGTTCGCTATCACTTTTATATACGCAGGCTTTACAGTTCCCATGAACGCAGTTCTCGCGTGATATTTAAGCTTTTACGCACTCATCAATTGAACTAAAATTCAAATTTTTTAAAGAAAGAAATAATGTCCTGTCAATCAAATCTTTTAAAAAGCTTCGAGAGCTCCTCCGCTATCTTCATACCTTCTTCACTGGTTGATGCGGTCGTGATTATGTGGATCTCCTGATTTGAGGAACCATAGGAAAGAATTGCCCTTATATTTCCCTTCTCATCAACCCTCGTTATCTTGAATCTTAGCCCATGGCCAGTTCTCGCCCCCTTGGTCTCAATTCTCCCAAAAATCACCCTTTTGACCGCTCTGTGTGAAAGAATTTCTCCGATCAGCTTTAAACCATCACGATCTCCGATTACCGTCTTGTGCCTTCCACTGTAAACCACAGAATTTCTCAAAGGCCAAATATAAATTTTTAGCGATCGGGTAAAAAATTTAAGCTTAAAGTCCATTAAAATCTGATGGAAACCATAAACTCAAAGGATATGCGGATTATTGACCTTAACTGCGAATTCTTCGGCCTCAGCAGGCTTCAGCTGATGGAAAATGCTGGGAAGGCAATTGCTGAAGAGATAAAGAGCAGATTTAGAAATGGAAAGGTTGCGATCTATGCGGGAAGCGGAAATAACGGAGGAGATGGATTCGTTGCAGCGAGGCATCTTAAGGGATTCGAAGTTGAAATATTCTTGGCAGGAGAACCGAAAACAGATATAGCTTTGAAGAACTTCGAGATCTTGAAGAAGTCCGGATACAGGATCCAGAAGATCTCTGAATGCGATGCAGAGATCATCGTGGACGCTCTCTTAGGCACAGGAATCACAGGAAGACCGAGAGGAGAGTATGAAAGAGCAATCGAGATCATAAACAGTAGCGAAGCTTTCAAGCTCGCGGTTGATGTGCCAAGCGGACTGAATGCTGATACAGGCGAATACGAGATAGCAGTTAAAGCGGATCTGACAGTAACCTTTCACAGAATGAAGCCCGGAATACTGAAAGCCAAGGAGATCTGCGGTGAGGTTGTTGTAAGGGACATAGGAATTCCGGAAGCATTTGAAAGACTTTGCGGAGTAGGAGATGTTGTTGCCACTTACAAGAGGTTTGATGATGCTCACAAGGGAATGCACGGAAGGGTTGCAGTGATCGGGGGAGGAGAGTACACCGGGGCGGTCGCATTTGCAAGCCTCTCAGCCTACCATTCTGGGGGGGATATAGTCATCACCGCGGTGCCAGAAAGCATAAAGGGCATTGTTGCAAGCTTCAGCCCAAATCTTATCGTCAGAGGTTTGAAAGGCGATAGAATCACGCCAAGAAATCTGAAAGAAGCGGAGGAAATCGTCAGAAAGTGCGATGTTGCGGTGATCGGAATGGGGGTTGGGAATAACCCGGAGTTCAGGGAATTCGTGGAAGAGCTTCTTAAAAGCTGTAAGAAGGCTGTTCTGGATGCTGAAGGGATAACAAAGAATATCCCGGAAGGAGTTGAGTGCATTCTGACACCGCACAGAGGAGAGCTTAAGAAAAATTTCAATGCTGAGCCAAAAGACTTGCAAAAGATCGCAAAGGAAATTGGAGCTGTGATTCTTCTGAAGGGAAAGGAGGATATAATAACCGATGGATTTCGCACGAAAGTGAACAGAACCGGGAATGCTGGAATGACTGTAGGAGGGACTGGAGACGTGCTTGCAGGAATATGCGGAGCTTTGCTCTGCCTTGACGATGCTTTCCACTCCGCCTGCGCATCAGCATTCATTAATGGCTTCGCTGGAGATCTATGCCTTGAGAGATACGGATACAACTACACTTCAATGGAATTAATTGGAATGCTTCCCGAAGCATTCAGGAGGTGTCTGGACTGGAAGTAGATGAGGTCGAGCTAACAAAGGCCCTTGTAAAGATCGACACGAGAAATCCCCCTGGATATACCTCCAGTGCAGTTGAGTTCCTTGAAAAACTCTTTTCCTCCTTTAAAACAAAGAACTACGTCAGCGAAGGCAAAGAGAACCTTCTGATCGAAATATCAAAGGGAGAGAAAACTTTAATGATTTCCTCCCATCTGGACACTGTTCCGTGTGAAGATGAGCTTCTTAACCCTATAGTCGTTAATGGGAAGCTTTACGGTAGAGGGAGTTGCGATGCAAAGGGTTGCGTTGCTTCGATCTGCTCCGCGGTTCTTCCGCTTGCAGACATCGGCATTGGGCTAAAGGTTGCATTTACAGCAGATGAGGAAGTCGGTGGCAGAAATGGGCTCAAGAAGGTATTTGAAGCTGAAAAATGCGATGCGGTGGTAATAGGGGAGCCAACAGGATGTGACTCGATACACGTTCTTCAGGCATGCGTCCTAGCGGTTGACATGGAATTTGAGGGAAAAGACGGACACACAGCTGTGAGAGATGCAAGAGAGGGAGCAATTTTCAGCGCTTCGCAGTTCATAATCGAAGCGATTGATTTCTTCAGAAATCTGAGGGGAAACTATGAATCCTACAAAAGCTTATTTGGAGCTCTTGGAATTCCCTTTGCATTGAAATCGTGGGAAGCGGTTTTCAATCCCTCTCTGATCAGCGGTGGTGTGAAGAGAAACGTGGTCGCTCCAAACTGCAGAGTCTCCGCGGACATAAGATTTGCTCCATGGATAAGCATCGATGAAATTCTTGGTTTTCTAAAAAGAACAGGAGTAAAGCTAACTGTATGCGGTTTTCTGCCATCATACGGTATTCTTGCGGATTCCGTTCCACTGGAAAAAGATCTCATGCTCATTAAAGTGGTATCCGATGCGGTAATGTCTGAAGGGCTTAAAACAAGGGCTGTTTTCACCTTGGGCGTCGGAGACACAAGGCATGTTAGAAAATTCGGAATACCAGCGCTATACTTTGGCCCCGGAGGTGGGGATCTGCACGGAAGGGATGAATTCGTATACATCTCTGAGCTAAAAAAGGCGACAAGGATATACAGAAGGATAGTTGAAAATTTTAGAAGGTTCTGACCTCTCCCCTGATCACTTTTTCCGTGAGCTTTGTTATGTTACCGATCATTTCCTCAGCTATTTCTCTAACTCTGCGCTCAAGCTTCTCAACCGTGTATCCCTTCTGAGGAATTATCTGGATGCTGAGAACTTTCGGATCGTTTATTGGCTTCCCTATCTGGCTAAGAATTCGGACGTAGACTTCGCGAATGCCCTCAACCTCTTCGTAGCATCTGTTTGCTATCATATTCGAAAGAATGTTGTAAAGCTTCCCAACGTGGTTTATCGGGTTTTTACCACTTGCCGCTTCCATGCTCATCGGTCTTCCAGGAGTTATCAGCCCATTGCATCTATTTCCCCTTCCCACGTTTCCATCATCGCCGTTTTCAGCGGATGTTCCAGTAACTGTGAGATAGACACTCTGATTCTCGTAGTTGTCAGCGGTGTTCACAAAAACCTCCACATCTCGCGAAGTATATTCTGAGGAGATATCCTTAAGAAAATCTGCGATCTCTGTTTTAACCGCATCGTATTCGCCTATGTTATTTACAAATCTGTCTACCATCGCAACAGCCACGGTCAGTTTGATCTTGTCCTTCTCTCTAAGCCCCATTACCTTGATGTCTTCCCCTATAGCTGGGAGTTTTTTCCTCAGCTCTTCATAAATTCTTCTCTCAGCATTCAAAACTAGTTTTTCGGTCTCAGAAAGAGGCGCGAATCCTATTCCAAAGGAAGTGTCATTTGCAAGCGGAATTTCTGTTTTCCTTCTGAATACATCCTGCAGGTCCGCACTCCCTTCCCCCAGACAGACTCCAAAGACCACATCGAGCTCCGGATCGAGGTATCTCATAGCTTTTTTAATATATTCCTTCGCAGCTTTCAGAGCTACCTTGTCAGTGGGGATTACCTCATCTCCAACCTTTTTCGTCGCCCTTCCAACGAGGATTATGTGAATGGGCTCTATAACCTCTCCACCGCCAAATCTCGAATTAGATTTTCCAGCGATAATCTGCGTTTCATCCGTGTTATGGTGCATGACCACACCGAAGCGCTTCAAATATTCCTTGCAGAGTTCCCTGCTCATACTCTCAGCTATTCCATCTGCAAGACTATCTGGATGCCCTATTCCCTTTCTTTCGACTAATTCAACCTTTTGTTCCTCAATGGGAGTATGAATGAGCTCTTCAACAACTATGTTTGGCATCTAACCACCAGAATGCCTGAACTCGAAGGAGATATAAATCTTACATCAAATCTCTATTCGAGATCGAGAAGGGATTTATATCCATCCCATGGCTGTTTTCTGTGTTGCTAATTAAGCGTCTGCTGGAAGTCGGAGCGCTTAAATTCGGAGACTTTGTCCTATCGTCGGGAAAAAGGAGCGACGTTTACGTTGACATAAAGCTTGCGATCACGTATCCGGATATTCTGGACATGATCTCCGACGAGATCGCGAAAATACTCAAAAGGTATGAATTCGAAAAAATAGCATGCATAGAGCTTGGAGGGGTTCCGATAGCGACTGCGGTTTCCTTAAAAACAAAGAAACCACTTGTTATCTTCAGAAAAGAGCAGAAGAGCTACGGAGTTGGCGGTGATGCCATAGGAGAGATAAAGGAGGGTGAAAGAGTTGTTGTTGTCGAGGATGTTATCACTACAGGCAGATCCGCACTTTCAGTCGCTGAGAGAGTGAAAAGGAGGGGTGGAAAGATTGCAACCATCGTTGCTGTCATCGACAGAGAGGAGTCGGGAATCGAGTTCGAGAGCGTTTTGAAGCTCAGAGATCTAATAGAAGCAAAGGATCTCCTCAATTCCACCAAATCTTAGCTCATCGATATCTTTCTTGAGCTCCTCGAAGCTAACTTCGAATTCGTAGCTCGAAAGAGACCTTGCGATCAGATCCTTGGAGAAGCCGATAAGCTCTGAAAGATACTCAACACCATCCTCTGGCTTAGATCTTTCGTATTCTGCTAGGAATTTCTCAAACAAGTCATTGTTGACTTGCAAAAATTCTTCATTCACAGCAAGAGAACAGCAGACAAAGTCTCCGATAACCGAGTCGAAATACTCAGCAGGTTCAAGCATCGAAAGATATGGCTCCCATATTGCTACTCCATAAAGATTCGGGAATTCCGCGATCATTTCCTCTGGCGAACTGAAAAATCTGATCCTCTGACTGATCCCCTTCGCCTTCATGAACTTCCTCAGAATTCTTTCCATTGTCGAGAATTCGGAGCATCCGAAGTCTCTGCCGTTGGAATAAGCAACACCACTTCCGTTCATAGCAACCGCTCTGATGATCTTGATGTTCTTCATCAGAACTCCAAAAAAGATCTGAGTGATCAGGGGACTTGCCACGAGGTCTATGGAGCCCTGAACGAGATCCTTTGTCGCCTCAATGCCGTTTCTGTAAACTCTGAAGATCGCATCAACCTTGCTACCCGCGGATACAACTCTTGCATATTCGCTCGCCTTCAAAATTCCAATTCTAAGCACTCCCTCGATTGGCTGGGGATAGTATTTTGTGAGCCAGACCCTGTAGGACTTTGGAGAGACTTCTGTTCTCACAACAGCTTTTCTTTCCTCTAAGGCGGAAAGAATTTCTGAGACTGTTGACTTGGAGAGATTGAGCTTCCTCACGATTTCGCTCTGAAGCACTCCTCTTTCCTTTGCAATCTCCAAAAGAGACAAAATCCTATCTTCAGCCTTCATTCACCGTTTTCCTAACCCAGTCAACGACCATCTCGATCCTTTCAAGAGCGGTGCCCAGGTAGTTCTCAGGCTTCAGAAGTTCGGAAATCTCCTCCTTCTTTAAATATCTTAGCAAATCCTCGTCCTTCAAAAGCTCTTCGAGCAGTGAGCTTTTATTTGCATATGCCCTCAAAGACGCTCTTCTCAAAATTTCGTGAGCGACCTGTCTGTCAACTCCTCTCTTGGTCAGCTCTATCATCACCGCCTCGCTCATATTCAGCCCTTTCTGTGCGTCCAGATTCCTTTTTACGTTTTCAAGATCTATTCCGATTTCCGAGATTATCTTGATAAGCTTTGTTAATATGTGATCCGCAAGGATCGTTGCCTCGAGCAGAGTTATCCTTTCAGCGGAGGAATTTGTCAGATCTCTCTCCTCCCAGAGTATTGCGGATTGATGCTGTGGCTCCACAAATCCGCGAACTACCCTTGCAAGTCCACAAACGTTTTCGCTGTCGATCGGATTCCTCTTATGAGGCATCGTTGAGCTTCCAACCTGCTTAGCGTCGAACTTCTCCATCAGCTCCGCAACTTCCGCTCTCTGAAGAAGCCTTATGTTAAGGGCGATCTTCTCCAGAGTTGTTGCGAGATTTGCAAGAAATTCAAGATATTCGCAGTAAATGTCTCTCGGAATGATCTGCGTTGATATTATTGCTGGCTTCAAGTTAAGAAGCCTCATGACCTCGCTCTCAATTTCAAAGCCATCCTTTCCAAATGCAGCCTGCGTTCCAACCGCTCCGCTCATCTTCCCGACCAAAAGCCTCTCCTTCATCTGCTTCAGCCTTATGTAGTGTCTTGCAACTTCCGATGCCCAGACTGAAAATCGAAAGCCGTAAGTAGTCGGCAAAGCAGCCTGTCCGTGAGTTCTGCCAAGACACACAAC
Organism: Archaeoglobaceae archaeon; assembly: GCA_030153385.1. Lineage (GTDB taxonomy): Archaea > Halobacteriota > Archaeoglobi > Archaeoglobales > Archaeoglobaceae > WYZ-LMO2. The sequence continues at coordinate 2,855 of JASKJN010000008.1, read as the reverse complement.
GTTCTTGTATTCAATAGCCTTTTCCGCTAAAAGCAGGGCTAACTTCCTTAGCTTCTCCTCGAAGATCAGCACGCTGTCCCTCAGCTGAGTTGCGGTAGCGGTGTCTATTATGTCGTTCGATGTTGCACCGAAGTGGATCCATCTGCAGTCAGAAACTTCGCTAATCGCCTTAACCAGCGCCATTATGTCGTGCCTTATTTCTTCCTCGATCTCCTTAACCCTGTCCGGACTTATTTTGATCGCTTTTTTTCTAACCCTCTCAACTTCTTCAAAGCTCAAATATCCTTTTTTTGCAAGAGCTTTGAGAAGTGCGATCTCGACTCTGATCATCCTTTTAATCTTGCTTTCCTCGCTCCAAATCCTCTTCATCTCTTTCGTCCCATAGCGGTACTCGATCGGATGAATCATGGGCATACTAATCCTTCAACTTTAAAACTTTTTTACCCCTTTCGCTTGGCAGAATTTTCAGCTTAGCGTCATTAAAGCTCAGAGTAAAGGTTTGGCCGACCACTCTGTCCAAGAAAATTGCCAAGGCGGAGACTTCGCTGTGCGGTTGTGTTCCTATTGATATATTCAAGTCGCAGAGTTCGTAGACTTCCTTTGGCACCTTCTCCGCTCCTACGACAACGAGCAATTTTTCAGCCCTTCTTATCTCCTCGATCTTTTCAGGCAGTGGAATCCCATACATGGTGAGATGAACCTTTAAGCCTTCAAATTCTCTAAGCAACTTTCTCCATTCAGCCACTTCGATAAAAAAATTCCCTCCCCAATTCCGAACAACCTTACGAACGCTTTCAAATAGTTTTTCGTCCATTCTTGTGAAGTAGATCCCCTTTGCACCCAAGGCTCTTGCGGTAAGTGCGACATGGGTTGAGATTCGCTGATCCCTGCCTATCCTATGCCCAAGGCGAAGAACGTAAACTTCCACAATTTAGATTCAATTTAGTTTTTAAAATTTGGCCAAAATGCTTATTTACTTGCTGACCGCAAATTTCACAAGCCAAAAGTTAGCTCAGTTTTGGCATATAAAATTTATTTCTTCTTATAGATTGCTCATATGAAAAGTTATAAATAGTAGAAGATTAAAAAATTATTGATGCTCGATTTCGCCCATTTGCTCGAAAAACTACCAGTTGCGGTAGCGATCCTCAAGGATAATTCGATAGTTTACAGAAATAAAAAAGCTGTCGAGATCAACTTTGTGCCAGAATTCCAGAATAAGGAGAAGATTTTGATTGGAGAAAATTTGTATAAGCTCTTTTCTGCAGATTTGGGCGATTATAAAGTAATATTGGCATTTGAATACACTCAAGAGCAGAGAAATATCGATTTTCTTAGAGTATATGAAAGATTTTTCAAAGATGGGAGAGACTTCTTCTTCATACTCGACGAAAAGGGCAGATTTATAGACGTAAATCCTACATATAAAGTTATGGGCTACCCGAGAGAGTATCTATTGGGTAAAAATTCGAGAGTGCTGGCCTTCGAGGATCAGATCGAGACTCTAAGAGAGAATTTCTTAAAAGTCCTTAAAGGAGAGACTGTAAGGTTTATTTTTAAAGCAAAGACTAAAAGTGGGGAGCAGAGGTTCATCGAAGTTACAGAATGGCCCAGAATAGTAGAGGGGAAGATCGTGGGTGGTGAAGGGGTGGCAAGAGATATAACAGAAAGAGTCCTTATAGAAGAAGAGCTCGAAAGAACGAACAGGGCATTGCAGATCCTTACGCAAGTCAACCAGCAGGTATTCAGGGAGAAGGATGAATATTCGCTCCTGCAGAAAGTTTGCGCAATACTGAAGAGCTTTGGGATCAAGGCGTATGCGTGGCTTTATGAATCCGGAAAGCTTTTAGATGCGACTCCTTTTTCTTCAGAATGCTTACTTCGAGGTAAAAATGAGTTTGTATATGAAGTCTGCAATTGCGAAAAAGCTAAAGGGAAGAGTTTAGTCATTCCCATGACTTATGAAGGCAAAATTCTTGGCTTATTGGCTCTCTGCTCCATTGGAGACCTGACAGAGAACGAGATAAAGGTCTTCTCACAGCTCAGCGAAGATCTCGGATTTGCGATCATCCACTACAGAACAGAGAGGGAAAGAAAGATCATGTCAAATCTGCTGATCGAGAATCTCAAGCAGTTCGAAAACCTTTCGGACAAGCTCAGAAATCCCCTGGCAATTGCATTGGGATACATAGATGTTGCAAATGAGATAGGAACAGAGAGAGCTCTGAGAGAAGTTGAGAAACAGCTGAAGAGGATCGTTGAGACGATCGAAGAGCTGAGATATCAGGAAATTCTGACCTTCTTGCTGACAAAAAGGGAGAAATAATTATTTTATATATACCGTTGCAGTTTTGGGAGCCTTCCCACCCTTTATGAAGTGATAATGGGCGTAAGTCATCACTTCCTTCTCGCTTATGACTTCAGCGTCGACAAGCTCACCAATAAATAGCGTATGCGTGCCTACATCGCATTCTCCTTTAACCTCTGCCTCAAAAACTGCGACCGAGTGATCGAGAACAAGCGGTGCTCCAGTCTTGCCGATTTTGAACTTTACATCCTCAAACTTGTTAACATCTCTACTGCTCTTGAAACCAAATTTTCCGATTAACTGCATCGGAGTCTCCTTCTCAAGAACGCTTACTCCGAAAACCTTGCTGTTTTTAACAAACTCGTGGGTTGCGTTCTTCTTGTTCAAACAAACCGCAATCTTTGGTGGCTCAGATGTTACCTGAAAAACCGTATTCGCGATCTGTCCCGCAAAGCTTCCATCTTTCACAGAAGTAACGATGTAGAGCCCGTAGCTGATCTTGTAAAGGGCTGAAAGGTTCATTCTTCACCTCCAAATTTTCTTTGTC